>JAJYCP010000004.1 GCA_021778295.1 bacterium | reverse complement strand
ACACTGCAGAAGATTAAATAATCTCCAAGGAGAGTCCCGCGCGGATTTTAAGAATGCAATTTACGCAGACGTTGCCTGCGTCTTGTGGGGAGCACGGTAGAACAAGACCGGCACGAGTATGAGGGTGAGGACGATAGCAAAGGAAAGTCCGAACATAATACTGAAAGCAAGCGGTCCCCACGTCGGATTGCTCAGCGACAGCGGGATCATGCCGATGACGGTGGTAATGGTCGTGAGCACGATAGGGCGCAAGCGGGTTGCCGCCGAGTCGATGACGACATCAATGAGCGGGAGGTCGGGCGCCGCACGCAAACGATGGATCATTGAATCCATCAAAATAATCGCATGGTTGATGATGACGCCGCCGAGTGCGATGACACCGAGAAGCGAAGAGAAAGAAATAGGCTGTCCCACAAGCGCCAATCCATCGAGTACGCCGATGAGTGAAAGCGGTACGATCATGATGAGATAGAACGTATAGCGGAACGAATTGAACGCGACGATAAGGATCATAAACATGAGCACAAGACCGGCGATGAGCGCCACGAACATTTGCGAAAATGATTGGTTGATGTTCTGTGTGTCGCCTCCGTAGGAGACCGAGACGCCGGGCGGCAGGGAGAGGGAACTCAGGCGGTTCTGGAAAGCGCTCACCACCGCCGATGCCGTCGTATGGCTATCAGGATATGCGGAGACAGTCTCCACGCGCACTTTATCTTTATGCGCGATACTCGCGTTGCTTTGCGCGAGCGAGTCGGTGAGAATGGATCCAAGCAACACGGGTCCGTTAGAACCCTCAATGGTGAGATTTTTGATGCTCTCAATGGTCGTTTGATTGGTGTTGGACGGCTTCGTATAAGCCGAATTGAGATTCATCATGACGACAACATCGATATTTTTGTTCGGCTGAGTGATGCTGATCGCTTTGGTGCCCTGCAGAGCGCTGTGGAGCGTCTGCGCGACCTGAAGCGTATTCACGCCGAGTGCCGCCGCTTTCGAGCGGTCGATAGTGAGGTCAAATTCGGTCCCGTTGTTTTGCGTGCTACTGGTGAGATTCGTCACGTGGGGAATGGTTGCGAGCAATTGTTCGCCCTTATCGGCGGCAGTGATGAGATCATTGAGGTTATTTCCTTCAAATTGGATTTGTATGGGAGCGCTGCTCGGCGGTCCGCCGCTTGCCTGCAGCACTTGAATCGTGGCATCGGTGATAGGCGTGAGTCTTTTTTGCAGATCATTCACCACCTGGGTGCTCGTCTTTGCGTGGCCAAGCGGCAAATTGACGGTGATGTTCGCGACGTTACTTCCGTTTGCGCCCCCGCTCAGCATATCGGTGAATGCCGAACTCTGGCCCACGGTTGTTTGGAAAGAGTAGATGTCAGGATCGTGCCGCAGCACCGTCTCGACCTGGCGTACGGCATTGTCGGTAACCGCAAGCGTGGTTCCCTGGGGTTCGGTCACATTGATAAAAACATAATCCTGATTGCTTTGCGGCAAGAAGACCGTCTGTATCAAGCCAAATAGCGGAAGGGAAATGGAGAGCAGAAAGAGTCCTCCCAAGGACAGCAGGAAGATTTTTTGCGTATGGCGATGCTCCAGTATGGTGCGCAACAGTCGTTTGTACCATGCAGTAAATCGGTCGGTGTATGCTTCCTGCAGCATCGTCAATTTATTTTTCCGTTTCGTGCTGAAAAGAATGGCGATGAGCGGTACCAACCCGAGCGAAACGAAAATCGACGCCAGGAGCACGAATATAAGCGTATACGGAATGCCGGCGATGAATTTGCCGATAATGCCGGTGATGAAAAAGAGCGGCAAAAACACCGCGACGGTCGCCATCGTACCCGCGATGAGCGGCCACGCATAATCTGCAAGCGCTTTCTGTGCGGCGGCAAGTGCGTCGCCGTTCCCGCGCATGCGCGCATGAATGGCTTCGGTCACGACGATGCCCGAGTCTACCAAAATGCCCACCGCCAAAATGAGAGCGAACAACGTAATGAAATTCAATGAATTACCCGTGAAGTACAGGCCTATAAAGGCAATGAGGAACGAAAGCGGAATAGAGACCGCGGCGACGATCGCTTCGCGCCAACCGATGGTGATCAAGAGGACGAGAATGACCAGCGCAACCGTCTCAACGCCGGTCTTGGCGAGCTCTCCCAACTGTTTGCCGACCTGCACCCCCATGTCCGTGGAAGGCGAGATGTAGACGTTAAAACCCGTCAGCGTTGTTTTTTCCATTGAGATGAGTGCCTGCCGTACTGCGTCCGCCACCCCCTGGGTAGATGCGCCCGATTGCTTGTATACAGAAAAAGTGATCGCGTTCTGGCTTGGCGCGCCGAGAATGGATAGGCGGGAATAAGTCGTTGCCGGTGCGAGGCCGTTAAAAACCGTTGCAACATCGCGAAGATAAATGAGCGTGCCGTTTTTGTTTGCGACCACTATGTTTTGAATGGTGTCGGGATTGGTGATGCTCCCTTTAAAATTTACGTTATAGGAAATGCCGTCCATGGAAATAGACCCGATGGGCAGCGTCGCATTGCTTGTTTGTATGGCGGAAATGACATCCGAGATCTGCAATCCGTATAACAGAAGCGCTTTCTTATCAACGACGACATCAACCTGTCTGTCGGGAACGCCGGTGACGCTTACGTCGGAGACACCGGAAATGCGTTTCAAGGCATCCGACACCGTTTGTCCGACTGTAGAAAGCGTGAGCGGCGGCACGTCAGAAGACACGGAGGCGATAAGAATTGGTGTGTTGGAGAAACTGATCTTGGTTACCGAAGGAGTTGAAGCGTCAGCGGGCAGGTTCGGGACGACTTTCGCTACCGCATCGCGAAGATCTTGAATGGACTGAGTGATGTCTGCGTTCGCCAGAAATTGCACAGTGATCTGCGAAACGCCGTTACTGGAGACCGACGTCATCGTATCTATATTGCTGATGCCGGATATCTGGTCTTCCAGCTTGTTGGTGATCAACGTTTCAATATCTGCAGCAGACGCGCCCGGAAGCGTCGTTACGACGACCCCTTCCGGGATATTGATAGGCGGCTCAACCTCTTTTGGGATTTGTAAGAGCGAAAAAGAACCGGCGACTACCAAGGTCGCAATAAGTACGTAACTAAACTGCCGCTTCTCAAGAAAAAAATTCCACAGCCACAGCATATGTTATGGAGTGTTCACTATGACTGTTTGTCCATTTGCAAGTCCGCGCGCGTCAGTCACGATGTACTGATCGGGCGTGACGCCGGAAAGAATGGCAACCGTATCGCCGGTAATAGCTCCAAGCGTAACCGCATGAGCAACGACCGCACTCGACGTGCTCACGGTAAAAACGATCGCTCCGCTCGGGGTCATTTTCACGGCTGCAATCGGAATAGACAGCGCAAGCGGAATGCGCACCCCGGGAGTGTTTGGAGCAGGCAGCGTTCGATCGAGCACAACCGAAACGGTTTCGCCGTCAACAAGAGAGGTCGTCGACCCGGGTATGCCTATCTTGACCTCTATTTTACCCGTGAGCGGATTCAGTGCGGGAGCGATGAATGTTATATCGCCGCTCGTGCTCCCGTTTATAAGCGCCTGATTTCCTACGGCGAGCGTTCGGGCGTCCGAAGAAGTCACTGATGTGTCGACGTAAAGCACATGCGGATTTGAGACGATAGCAACAGGAGAAAAAGCAGATACGTAATCGCCTTGTGTGATAGGAAGGCTGACGATCACGCCGTCTACAGGACTGCGGATGATCGTATTTTCCAGGTTGGAGCGCGCGGCGTTGTACGCACCGAGCGCTTGTTTTACTTGCGCTTCGGCAAGCGCAATGCTGTTCGGCGCCCCGTTTGTGGCGGCATTCACCGCGGTTTGCGAAGCGGAAAGAGCCGTATCGTATGCGCTTTTTGCCGCGATGAGGCTCGACAAAGCAACGGTTACTTCGGTGTGAGCCGCACTAAGCGATGCGGCGTAGCCTGTCAGTGTCGCGGAGCTTGCGTTTTGGCTCGGCGGTGTTTCGTTAACCGCGGTTGCGAGGTTGTTCAAAAATTGAGTGATAGTTCCAACCGCCGTGATCATATCCGTACTGTGAGCGTCCAAGGAGGCGGAAGCGGAATCCTTCGTGTAGGGAAGAAGGGTGCCGAATATGGATTGCAATTGGATACGTTCTTGCAGCAACTGGGATACCAATTGATTGTCCGGAACGGTAAGAATGATCTGTACTGACGAAGTATTCGGATTTGAGAAAAGCTGATCTGCCTTTGCATGTACGGCATCATCGAGCGCGGCATAGGTGCTCTGCAGCGCGTTCTGCAGCGCGTTTTTTGTATTTTGAACACCCTGCTGTGCTTGCGTGAGCGAAATGGATGAGCCCGTTCCTCCGGCATTGAGCGCGCTTGCAAGTTCCGCCTGAGCCGCTTCATAGGCTCCTTGCGCCTGCAGTACGTTCGCCCGCTGCGCACCGTTTGAAAATTCTGCAATGACCGTACCCGCCGCTACCCGGTCGCCAAGGGAATGACGGAGACTGACGATCTCGCCGGATGTTTGTGCAAGGACAGTCGCTTGGCTTACGGAAGTTACCACGCCGGTAACCGGTAATGAGCTTGTCGCGGAAGACAGGCTCGCAACAGTCGCGACGCTGACGTGTGCCGTTCCCGTGTCTTGGGCACTGGAAGAAGCGGAGGGTCGTGTGAGCCAGTGTATGCCGAGAATGCCTATGACAAGCGCCGCCGCCGCCACGATTACGGCGCGTTTCGGCAGGCGTGAAAGAAATGCGCGAAATTTAGAAAATGCCGACATACAGACTCATTGATTATTGGAAGCTGTTAATAATTTTTTTGTTGAGCCTGGCGTACTCAACAAACTCTTTGTCGGTTAACGCTGAGAACAAGCGGACCATATGCATGTGCGCCGCGCGCCGCGCGCGTGCCATGGCTTGTTTCGTTTTCGGCGTGAGGCGTATGACGGTCGTGCGTTTATCTCTATCGCTTGTCGCTTTTATGGCGTAGCGCTTTTTTACAAGTTCTCCCACTACCTGGGTTGCCGCACTGCTCGTGATGCCGAATGCCAGGCGAATATCTTTGATCGATACGGCTCCGATACGCGAAATGAGGCTCAAGGTCATCCATTGCGAATTAGTGATGGCAAGGCCGCCGGGCGTACAGGAGCCCTTGATGTCCGCGTGCCGTTTCATTTTATGAAACCCCTCCAGTATTTCTTGCAGCTGTTTTGAGCGATCGAGCATATATACGTAAGATACTTACCTATCTCTGTCTGTTTGTCAATGACGCGTACACTACTGCGTGGTATCATGTCTACCTTAGAGGGAACATGCGCATGCGAAGATTTTCAAATACATACATGGCGATAGGCGGTGCACTGATTCTCATTGCCGGCGGGTACGCGTTCCTTTCTAAAAAATCGCCAGCTCCGGTTGAAACTCCTCCGGTCCTTGCGACACAAGCGACCAGTTCAGTCGTATATCAAAATGCGCGCTACGGCTTCAATTTTTCACTGCCGGAAAGTTGGAAGGGGTACTCCATCGTAAAGGGCACCTGGAAAGGATTTGCAAATACCGGACCGGCAGGCGATACCACGGTCGCACAAGGCCCTTTGATTTCAATCAGAAATCCGGCGTGGACCGCAGCGAAACCGTATCAGGATATTCCCCTCATGATCTTCACGCTTTCACAATGGGACGCTCTGTTGCGAAACAAGTTTGCGGTCAGCGCCGCACCGATCAATCCGAGCTTGCTCGGCGCGAATGCCGTCTATGTCTTCGCCCTTCCTGCGCGCTATAACTATGCTTTTCCGGCCGGATACCAGGAGGTTGCTACGATTCTGGCAAGCAAACCGCTTACGCCGCTCCCTTCTTCGGGAACTCCGTCGGTAAATGGGAACATTCTCTTGTGCGGCGGCATCCCAAACGACTCCACGCAAAACATAACGGAAACCACGCGGTTGTTTATCAACCTGCCCAAAGACGCGTATCCCAGTAGAGAACATAATCTCCAATTTAAAACGGTGAGCGGCACCGCAACGGCCGGCTGGGTATCGAATGCCGGACCGTATGGCGAGGGATTTGGAACCGAAGGCAATCCCGGCTGCTGGTCGTACTACTATGAATTTAACGGGACCGGGGAAGTGGATGTAACGGCAAAAGCCGCGACAACGAGCGCGTCCGACTATTTCGCTCGTTTTATCGTGCACCCGACTCGGTAATCATGAAAAAAATAGTGTTCGTGACCGATACATGGGTACCGCAGGTCAACGGCGTCGTGCAAACGCTTTCAGTACTTGCGGCGGCCCTTACGGCGCGCGGTTATGCAGTCAGTATCATCGAGCCGGGGCAATTCACGACCATTCCGCTGCCCGGATATCCGGAAATTCGTCTCGCGCTCTTTCCGCGTGCGCGCATAAAGAGGATCCTTGAGAAAGCACAGCCCGATGCGGTGCATATCATGACCGAAGGACCGCTCGGGTTTGCCGCGCGGGCGGTCTGTATCTCACAATGCATTCCTTTCACTTCTTCCTACCACACGCATTTCGCGCTCTATACGCGTGCGCGCACTATCGGCATATTCATGCGGCCGGTGTACGGGTACCTGAAACGATTTCACCGAAGGGCGGCGGCGACATTCGTTTCGACCGAGAGCCTCAAGAGCGAACTCGAGGCCTCCGGTTTTGAGAAAAATATAATTGTGGTGCCGCTCGGCGTCGACACCGAACGCTTCGTCCGCAATCCCGCACCGCCTCTGCCGGCGCTTCCCGCTCCGGTGTTCCTTTTTTTCAGCCGTCTTGCACCGGAGAAAAGTCCGGAAGAATTTCTGAAACTCGCACTGCCGGGTACCAAACTCGTCATAGGCGACGGTCCCGACCGGCAAAAACTGGAGAAAAAATACGGCAAAGAGAATATGTTCGTCGGCTACAAACAAGGACAAGAGCTTGTCGACTGGCTGTCGCTGTCTCACGTGCTGGTATTTCCGTCCCGCACCGAAACATTCGGTCTGGTCATTCTTGAAGCGCTTTCGTGTGGTATACCCGTCGCCGCGCACGCTGTCATGGGGCCGCGCGACATCATCACCGACGGAAAGGACGGCTGTTTGAGCGAAGATCTGCGTACGGCTGCGCTTGCTTGCCTTACTCTCTCGTCCGCCGATTGCCGCACCAAGGCACTTGAGTATTCGTGGGATCACTCTACAGACGCTTTTCTGAACAATCTCCGTTTCATCCGTTGATCCGCCTTTTGGAATAATCGGTATACTGTAGTGCTCCGGCGTATGCAGATTCACATCCGCACCATTGTTCTCCTCGTCCTCGGCCTGTCCGTTGCCAGCGGAGTTATTTTCTTTGCGAAAGACCAGAGCGGAATCTCCGGACCGCTTCCACTGCAGGGAACTCCGCTCGAAAATCAGGCACGCTACGCGGAACTATCGACGACCTCGCAACAAACCTCCGCCGCTCCCGCTTTTTCTGTCGAAAAACTCAATCTGCCTATTCTGGTGTACCACATCGTCCGGCCGAGCTACCCGGGCGACAGCAGGGCGGTGCGCGCCATCGCCCTTACGCCCGAAACGTTTGGTGCCGAGATGAAATACTTACGGACGGCGGGGTATCATGTCGTGCATTTTGGCGATCTCGAGGCGTATTTTAAAACTGGCGCGCCGCTTCCGCCGAAACCGATCATTCTTTCTTTCGATGATGGTTGGAGCGATCAATTCGCGTATGCGTTCCCGATTCTCAAAGCATACGGTTATACGGCAACCTTTTTTGTTTTCACGAATGCGATCGGCCATCGCGGGTTCCTTTCCTGGAACGAATTGCGCCAGTTACTCGCGGCCGGTATGACCATTGGCGATCATACGCGTTCGCACCCTTATCTTACCGGCATATCGAGTTCGACCGTTCTTTGGAATGAAATAGACGGCAGCAAAAAACTACTGGAGAAGCAGCTCGGCGTTTCCATCAATGAATTCGCCTATCCCTTCGGAGCGTACAACACCGCCATACAAACTCTTGTAAAGAAAGCCGGTTACGCAAGCGCCCGGGGGGACTACTTCAGCGGAGAACAGACGGCGAATCGGCTCTACGATCTCAGCGCTATGAACGCCCCCACGACCACAGCCCTTTTTGAAAAGAAGTTCTAAGCGGGCGCTATACTATACGCGGTTCGTGAAGGTTCGCATTATAAGGTCAGTATAAAACGAATATGACGAAAAAGATGTTAGCAGTGCTCGGGATGATCGGGTTCCTCGCGACTGCAGGAGTCGCACTGGCGCAAACGACTGCGACAGGGAGCGCCGTAGCGTCATCGGCCGTGACGACTATACAACCGAGAACGGAACCGATGGTGCTCGAGATCGGCGCCGCAGGAAGAGTGCTTTTGCGCGGTACCGTGGAATCCGCATCGGCGGATTCGCTTACCGTAAAAAGCTGGGGCGGAAGCTGGACCATAACGGTCCCCGCCAGTGCGGAAGTGTTGCCGCACGGTACGGCGGTCTCCGGTTTCGGACAAGGTGATTTTGTAGGTGTTTTGGGTACGGTAAATCAAAGCGCAGGCTTCACCATTGACGCGAAGATCGTGCACGACTGGACGGCACGAATGACGGCGCGGCAGGGGATTACGAGAAATATTCGCGCGGTCCGCGAAGTAATGCGTTCGGGAACTCCGAGAGTCGTCGAGGGCACGTTGAGCAATCTCGACGCATCGGCTGAAACCTTCACTCTGACCGCGAGGAGCGGTACGAATTACTCCGTTTCGCTTGTCTCCGGCGCGAAGACGCTGCAAAGGAACTGGGCAACGCTTGACTTCAGCACGGTGCACAACGGCGATACGGTCCGAGTCTGGGGGCCGGTAGCGAGTTCAACGATCTCGGCTTCGGTATTCCGCGACGTATCAATTCCGCGATAAGCGCGTTCGATAGAACGTTCAAGAGCTGTACAACAAAAGCGTCTCCTCGGAGACGCTTTTGTTGTACACTCGCTGTGCATGTCACGATATTTTTACTTCGGTCTCTTATTTCTCGGAATTGGTCTTACGGCTTTGCTCGCGCTGTCTTTCTATAGGACAGAACCGCGGGGAATCGGATACTATGCCAGAGGAGAGTTCGGAGGGGTGTCCTTGAGGATAGAATTCGCAACGACGACCGCAGCGCGCGAGAAAGGGCTCGGCGGTCGCAAGAGCATCCCGAACGATTATGGGATGCTCTTCGTATTCCCATGGGACGGTTACTACGGTTTCTGGATGAAGGATACGCTCATCCCGCTCGATATGTTCTGGCTCGACGATAAAGGACAAGTCGTATCTATGGCTCAGAATGTCGCTACATCGACCTACCCGGGAGTCTTTTATCCGTCAGTGCCTGCGCGTTATGTCCTTGAGACTGCCGCAGGCTTTGCGCAGGCGCATGGAATTGCAACCGGCACTCCGTTCGTATTGCAAAATTGGCCAAGCGTTTCGGAGTAACACTGTCCACAGGGCATTTCGCACACACGGAGGAGTAAAATAGCTCCTACGAAGCGTCCGAGACCCCCGGTATCGGAGAAAGCGAACGCTCGCCATTATCCCTAGCAATCTTCGCTCATGTCAAAAGTCGCAAAAGCTCAGGTTCGTACAAAAACGCGTGTATCGAGTAATGCCGATGTGACAGAGCAAGAGAAAATATCGAAAGAAACGATCCGTTATCGCGAAATGATTCCCAAAATCGAGAAGCGTGACGGACGGCTTGTACCGTTTGATTTTGATAAGATCGCAGCAGCGATTTGGAAAGCGATGTCAGCGGCGGAAGAAGGCAGTCAGGACGATGCGAACCTTGTTGCGCATCAAGTTGCCGGAGAACTCGGACGATTTTCAAAGAAATACAAGAGTTTTCTTCCGACGGTCGAGGGCATACAAGACTCAGTCGAGAAATATCTCATACTCAATGATTACGTGAAGACGGCAAAGACGTATATCCTGTACCGCGACAAGCGTTCCCAGTTGCGCGCGACAAAAGTCGACATCCCGGAGCATGTGCAGAAACTGGTTGCGGAGAGCAAGAAATATTTTGAGGGCAATGCGCTTGGCGAGTTCGTCTATCTGCGTACCTATGCGAAATGGATTCCCGAGGAGGGTCGGCGGGAGACCTGGATAGAAACCGTCGACCGCTACATACATTTCATGCGTGAGAACCTCGGGACGAAACTCACCGAAAAAGAATATTCAGAAGTGCGCATGGGCATCCTTAAACAAGAGGTGATGCCTTCGATGCGCCTTATGCAGTTTGCGGGCGAAGCCGCGCGCCGCTGCAACACCTGTGCGTATAACTGCACCTTCACGGCACCGACAAAACTCGAAGATTTTGCCGAGATCATGTACCTCTCAATGCAGGGATGCGGCGTCGGGTTTGCAGTCGAAAGCCAGAACATCGAACAGCTTCCGCAAATCATGAAGCAGAAGGGACAGAAGAAACTGCCGACGCATCTCATCAGCGATTCAAAAGAAGGATGGTGCGATGCGCTCACGCTCGGCCTCACGACCTGGTATTCCGGCAAGGATATCGCTTTTGATTTTTCTCAAATCCGCCCGGCGGGCGCGCGTCTGAAAACCATGGGAGGAAAAGCAAGCGGTCCGGAGCCGCTGCGCTCTTTACTCGCATTCTCGCGCGAGCGCGTGCTCGCGCGCCAGGGCCGGCGACTGCGCGCCATCGATGCGCACGACATCATCTGCAAGATCGGCGAATGCGTCGTCGCGGGCGGCGTACGACGTACCGCGATGATCTCGCTTTCCGACCTTGACGACGTAGAGATGCGCGATGCCAAGAAGGGCCAGTTCTACATGACCGATCCTCACCGCTCTGTAGCGAACAATTCCGCGGTGTATGAAACGCAGCCGACCAATACCGAACTTATGGACGAATGGGTCGCGCTTATGAAAAGCGGTTCCGGCGAGCGCGGCATCTTCAACCGCGGTTCGCTTGCGCAGACGCTGCCGAAGCGACGCACCGACTACTTCAGGAAAGTCGGTTTTCTCGGAGAGGACGGCGTAGTACGCGGGTCGGTCGGTACGAATCCGTGCGCGGAAATTATCCTGCAATCGAAACAATTCTGTAATCTCTCGGAGATAATCGCGCGTGCGCATGATACGGAAGCTTCGCTCGTGCGCAAGGCCCGTCTCGCTTCGATCATCGGCACCTATCAGTCAACGCTTACGAAATTCGGATATATTTCACAGGAATGGACCGATCACAATCGCGCCGAACGGCTCCTCGGAGTATCGATAACCGGACAGTGGGATAGTCCGGTGGTGCGCAATGCTGCAACGATGCAAAAAATCCGCGATGTCGCGGTGAAAACGAACGTCACCTACGCAAAGCGCTTCGGCGTCGAACGGTCAATGGCGGTTACCGCTGTAAAACCATCCGGCACGGTCTCACAGACTTTCAACTGCGCATCGGGCATTCATCCGCGCCATGCCCCGTACTACATCCGCCGCGTGCGCATCAGCGCCACCGATTCGCTTTTCAAGATGATGCGCGATCAAGGAGTGCCGTACTATCCGGAAGTCGGACAATCGATGGAGGAGGCAAACACGTATGTGCTTGAATTCCCGGTCAAGTCGCCTGACCACTCAAAGGAAGCGCGGTTCAAGGACGATCTTTCGGCGATTGACCAGCTCGAGTACTGGCGGCTCGTGAAATTGAACTATACCGAGCACAACCCCTCGGCGACAATCTCGGTCGGCGAGGATGAATGGATCGGCGTTGTCGATTGGGTCCAAAAGAATTGGAATATCATCGGCGGGCTTTCATTCCTCCCGCGTTCCAATCATGTCTATCGCCTCGCGCCGTACGAGACCATTACTAAAGAAGAATACGAAGAACGCATGTCTCGCTTTCCAAAGATCGATTACTCAAAACTCATCGCCTATGAGCGTCAGGATGAGACGGAAATGAAAAAAGAGCTCGCGTGCGCCGGAGGTACGTGCGAGATACTATAGGCCGTTCCAGCGCTTCTTCACACCAGCAAATGCGAAAACCCACGCAGGAGCGTGGGTTTTCGCATTTGATCGGCCGGGCCGATAAGCCGAATTCTGTCTGGATTCCCCTGAAGAGAACCGAGGTGATTATTTATCTGGGATCCCGATCGCTCGGAACCTCAAGCGGCACTTCCGTCACAAAGGACGGACACGGCCTTGCACGGAGGTAAGGATTTAGCCGTTTCACCTCCCGAGTCGCCTCGAGAACTCGTCTTCCGGAGCTTTCGCTCCGGAAGACGCTTCCTGCCTTTCGTCGGAAGCGTCTCTGCTCGCACCTCGCGCCTTACGGCGTGCGGGCGTTACCCGCTACCGTTCTCCCCGCCTTGAAGACGGGGCCGTGTTCGGACTTTCCTCCCCGCAATTTTTTTAGGGGCAATCACCTGGCCCGGCCGGACCATATTATACCACACTATATTTCTGTGGACGAGTGTCTAGACAAGTATGACTACACGGTATACTGAACGGTATTAGCACCGAATAAATTCAATACGAATTCTATGTCTTTACAGCAATCAGCCGTCGTCCCGCGTTCCCGTTCGCTCGAGACGCTCAGCATATGGGCTCTGAACGTTACGCTTATCGCAGCGCTGTTCGTCTTTATCCCGTCCGCATCGGTACCATTTACGGCGACGAAGACTTTCATCCTTGCCGCGGGTGCGCTGGTGACGCTTGCGCTCTATATCCTCGCTCGTCTTTCGAAGGGCAACATAATTGTGCCGCCTTTTGCGCTTATTGGCGCGCTATGGCTTCCGGTTGCCGCTTATGCGCTTTCGGCGGTATTTTCAGGAGTTTCATTTATGAGCGCCCTTTGGGGGAACATGCTTGAGCCGGATACGCTCGGCTTCATGCTCGTGGCGACTGTTCTCGCCACCTTGACGGCTTTCGTGCTGCGGCGTCCCGAACACTACCGTTCTTTTCTTTCCACTGGTTTTTTCGTGTTCAGCATCATCGTCGTTCTTGAAATGCTCGTTCTTGTCGTCGGACAGTTCGCGCCGAATTTCATCGCTCCGTCATTTTCGATAGTCGGTTCTTTCGGCGATCTCGCATTCCTGCTTGGACTTGGCGTCGTCGCCATACTCATCACGCTCCGCTTCCTCGAGCTTCCGGAGCGCGCGCATCGAGCGCTTCTTGCCAGCGGTGTTCTCGCGCTCGCGCTGCTTGCGGTTGCGAACTCTTCATTCATCTGGACCCTGATTGCCCTCGTTTCACTCGGCCTCTTCGTTGAGGCGGTGATGCATCGCGGTCCGGAAGCCGCAGATACCGATCTCGACGAGACGGTCGTCATAAGCGAAGCGCCGTCCGGCACGGACACAGGCCATCGCCCGCTCGTTCTTCCGCTTACGGTACTCGCTCTCTCGCTCTTTTTCCTCGTGGGAGGGACGCTCGGGAACGCTTTAGCAAACGCGCTCCATGTAAACCTGCTCTCCGTCCGTCCGTCTTTGCAGTCAACGCTCTCGGTTGGGCATAACGTGTACGCCACGGCTCCAATCTTCGGCTCCGGTCCGGGCACCTTTGGCGTCGAGTGGCTCAAGTATCGTGACGCGGCGCTCAACTCGACCGTCTTTTGGAACGTCGACTTCGCCTCCGGCATCGGATTCATCCCGACCTCGTTCGTGACGACCGGCCTTGTGGGGGCCTTTGCGTGGATTGCCTTTTTTGGGCTGCTTCTCGTATTCGGTCTGCGCATGCTTATTTTGCGGGCGCCGCAGGATGCCTTTACCCGTTACGTCGCGATACTGTCGTTTGTCGCGATGCTCTACCTCTTTACCACCGCGGTGTTCGGTCTGCCAAACACGGTGATTCTCGTTCTCGCTTTCGTCTTCGCGGGTCTCTTCGTGTCGACGACACGCTTCGCTCTTGGCAGCGGACAGCGAGGAGTGCTGTTCGCACGCAGTCCTCGCCTCGGTTTCGTTATCGTGTTCTTCCTCACGCTTCTCTTGCTCTCATCGGTTGTTGCCGCGTATGCGCTCGTCGGACACTACATAGCCGCAACTGAGCTTACAAAAGCGGAGAACGCGTTTGCTGCCGGCAATCTCAATGCGGCCGACCAGGCAGCACAGAACTCTATCTCGTTCGCACCGAGCGCGGCCGCTTATCAAATCGAAGCCGGCGTCGCCACCGCACGCCTCGGACAGATAGTTGCTTCTTCAACGATATCAAAAACCGCCGCGCAACAGCAATTCCAAGCATCACTCTCCTCCGGCATCAATGCGGCTCTCACTGCGGCAAATCTCGCGCCCTCCGACTACCGAAATTGGCTCATGCTCGGGAATCTTTACGCACAGGCGGTACCCTTGAAGATTTCCGGCGCCTACGCGAGCGCAAACACCGCCTATGAGAAAGCGCAGGCCCTCAATCCGACGGATCCGCAGATACCGTACATCATCGCGCAGCTCAACATTGCAAACGGTGACACCGCCGCAGCCGAGACCGACTTGAAATCCGCCATTGCGTTGAAGCAGGATTATACAGCGGCAATTTTCCTCCTCTCGCAACTTGAGGTTCAGGACGGCAACGTGAAAGGCGCTCTCGCATCCGCAGAAGCTGCCGCCTACTTCACACCGAACAATCCGAACATCCTCTTCCAGGTCGGCATCTTGAGCGCCGCCGAGGGCGATCTCGCCGGCGCTACCGCCGCACTTTCGGGAGCGGTCGCCGCAAATCCTCAGTTTGCGAATGCGCGCTACTTCCTTGCGGCCGTGTATGCAAAACAGAACGATTACAAAAATGCACTCGCACAGCTGCAGGCCATTGCGGATTTCTCAGCAAGCAATGCAAAAGCGGTTGGGGCGCAGATCACGGCACTGCAAAAGAACCAAGATCCATTCCCCGCGAATCTTCTCTCAGCATCCTCGACACCGGTGAAGTAAGCAGGGGTGATACCATATAAGGGATGGTTCGGAAGCTTCTTAATCGCATTGCGGCACCAGTACGCGGCCTGCACCAGGCCGCGTATTTGCTCGCAGCGCTCACCTTCGCCTCGCAAGCCCTCGCACTCCTGCGCGATCGTACTTTCGCGCACACATTCGGAGCGGGGCCGGTGCTCGACCTCTATTACGCGGCATTCCGCGTTCCGGATCTCGTGTTCGCTCTCGTTTCCTCGCTCGTGAGCGCGTACGTCATCATTCCCCGCATTACGGGAATGGATAGGGAAACGACGCGGAAGCTTCTCTCTGAGTCGGCATCATTCTTGCTCGGTGTCGGCGGCACGATTTGCGTGGTACTTGCGGTCTTCATGCCGCAACTGCTGGCGCTGCTGTATCCGGATCTCGCCACATCGGCGCATCAGGCGGAATTCGTGCTGCTCGCGCGCATCCTGCTTCTGCAGCCCATACTGCTCGGGCTTTCCGGCGTACTCGCGAGCGTGACGCAGGTGCACCGGCGATTCTTCATCTTCGCGCTCTCGCCCGTGCTCTACAATCTCGGCATCATCTTCGGCATACTCTTCCTGTACCCGCGTTTCGGTCTCCCGGGAATCGGCGCAGGTGTCGTCATGGGCGCGCTCGCGTATCTCGTGGTGCATATTCCGGTCGTGATGCATGCGGGCGTAATGCCGCGCCTGCGGCCGCCGACTCTTGCGCGCATAGTGCCAATCGTGCGCGATTCCGTGCCGCGTTCGCTCGCACTTGGTATGGGCTCGATTACCGCGCTCGTGCTTACCGCACTCGCTTCGCGGCTCGGCACGGGCGCGGTGTCCGTCTTCACGCTCGCCGGCAATCTCGAAGCGGTCCCGCTCGCGCTCATCGGCGGTTCATACGCCGTAGCGGCATTCCCGGCGCTTTCCGAAGCATCGGCACTTGAGCGCCGCGCCGAGTTTACCGGGATTCTCTCGGCAAGCGCACGACACATCATCCTCTGGTCGATAGTGTTTCTCGGGCTCATTATCGTCCTGCGCGCGCATATCGTGCGTGTGATCCTTGGAACCGGCGCATTTGACTGGGGTGCGACGCGTCTCACTGCGGCGCTCCTGGCAATCCTTGCCGTGGGATTGGTCGCGCAAGGGCTCGTCCTCCTTTTCTCGCGTGCGCTCTATGCGGTACGGCAGTCATGGCGGCCGCTTTTCTATCAGCTCGCCGGCGGCGTACTCACCGCGTTTCTCGCGATCGGGTTTCTCCTTTTGCCGAAAACGGGACTCCCTTCCATGCTCGCTACTTTCTTGCGTGTCGGCAATGTGCCCGGGACCGATATTCTGCTTCTCGCCCTTGCCGCGACGCTCGGCCAGATATTTCTCGCCATCCTCTCATTGTATGCACTTCATAGCGTCGCTCCGGGGCTCTCGCGGACGCTCTTGCGCCCGCTTCGAGACGGGTTCGCCGCAGCTCTTTTCGGCGGTACAGCGGCCCACGTCGTTCTTGCGATTGAGGGCGGTATCGCGCCTCTGACGACGCTTGCATCCGTCCTAACACAAGGATTTATCGCGGGTATGGTGGGCCTTGCCGTTGCGACACTTGTGCTCCTCGTCGTGAAAAACGAAGAATTTAGCGTTATGGTAAATGCGTTGGACAGGCTCGTGCGCTCAAGGAGCGGACGAGTCGCTGTTCTGGCACCTTCCGCCGACGAACCGGCACAACCGTGAACCCAGAACATATCCGTAATTTTTCCATCATTGCGCACGTCGACCACGGGAAGTCGACGCTTGCAGACCGACTCCTCGAGCGCACCGGGACTATTCCGGCGCGTTTGATGCGCGATCAGGTGCTCGATCGCATGGATCTCGAGCGAGAGCGCGGCATAACTATAAAAATGCAGCCCGTGCGCATGCACTATCGCGCCCGAGACGGATCGACGGAATATGTCCTGAACCTCATTGATACTCCGGGCCACATCGATTTTTCCTACGAAGTTTCTCGGGCCCTGAAGGCGGTCGAAGGAGTACTCCTTCTTGTTGATTCAACGCAAGGCGTACAGGCGCAAACGCTGACGACGCTCGCGGCGGCACAGGCGCAGAAATGCGCGATCATTCCGGTTGTCTCAAAAATCGATTCTCCCGCCGCGCGCGTGGAGGAAGTCGTCCGCGAGCTGGCACATCTTCTCCACGTATCGAAAGAAGAAGTATGTGCCGTGTCGGGGAAGACAGGCGCAGGCGTTGACGAGCTCCTTGAAGCGATCGTGAGCCGCATACCGGCACCCCGCAGTTTCGCGCCCGGTTCCGGCACGGAACCGCGAGGCCTCATTTTCGATTTTTCCTATTCGACGCACCGCGGCGTCACGGTATTTTTGCGCGTCTTTGACGGTATCTTCAGAAAGGGCCAGCCGCTTACGTTTCGCGCTGCGGGGAAAAATTTCACCGCGCTTGAAACAGGCATCTTTGCGCCTGAAGAAACTTCCACCAACTCGCTTTCGGAAGGAGAAATCGGTTATGTCGTGACGGGCATCAAAGAACCGGGCATCGTCGCGGTCGGCGACACTATCGGGGCCGCAAGAGGGAGCCTGCCGGCATTACCCGGTTATGGGCGTCCGCGCCCGGTCGTCTGGGCCTCACTATACCCGGAAAGCCAGGATGACCTTCCGCTCCTGCGGCAATCGCTCCTGCGCCTGCGCCTTTCCGACTCCTCGCTTTCTTTCGAGGAGGAATCTTCCGGCGTGCTGGGAAGAGGATTCCGGTGCGGCTTCCTCGGGCTCTTGCATCTTGAGATAATCACCGAGCGCCTGAAGCGCGAATTCGCCCTTTCGCTCATCGTTACCATCCCGACCATTTCCTATACGGTCACCAGCACAAGCGGCGCGCGCGAGATCGTCTATACGCCTGCAAAATTTCCCGAGCATGGCACTATCGCGAAAATCGAGGAGCCGTGGGCGAAAGTCACTATCATTACGCCGCCGGACGCGTTGAGCGCGCTCATCCAGGTGCTGTACGAGCATGAGGCGCGGACACTCGCGACCGAGACCCATCAGGACGGACGCATCGAAATGATGGTAGAGATGCCGCTCCGGGAGCTCATGCGCGGTTTTTTCGATACGTTGAAAAATATTTCTTCGGGCTACGCATCGCTCTCGTACGAACTCATGAGCGAACGTCCGGCAGACGTCGTACGGCTCGATGTGCTCGTCGCCGAGGAGCCAGTACCGGCATTTGCGCGTGTTGTCGCGCGGCGCAGAGTCCAGGAAGAAGCCGAGAAGATGGTGGAGCGGCTGTATGCGATCCTGCCGAAACAGCTTTTTGTGACTAAGATCCAGGCAAGATCGCAGGGACGCATCATAGCGTCCAGAACGCTCTCGGCGATGCGAAAGGATGTCACGGGCTATCTCTACGGCGGGGACGTATCGCGTAAAAACAAGCTTCTCGATAAGCAGAAACGCGGGAAAAAGAAAATGCTCGAACGCGGCAAAGGCAAGGTAAACATTCCCGAGGAAGTCTTCATGAAGATGGTGCAAGAGAGCGATCGGTAGCGGTTATCGCTCTCTTGTCCGCTGCGTTATACTGGAAACCATGCGCGCAAGACAAATGCGGCAAGGGATTATCATAGGGGTGCTTTTACTCGTTATTTTTTGGCTTTTGTCGAGTATCTGGGGGCTCGTCGAAAAAGCCCAAGTTGCGGTGTCTCAAGCGCACGACGTGCAGTGGCAGTATCAGGCACTCGAAAAGCGGAAAACGACGCTCGAAGCGAATCTTGCCGCGCTTAAAACAGCTCATGGACAGGATGCGGCCATTCGAACCGCATTCGGGGTTGCGCGACCCGGGGAAGAGGTTATCGTGGTGGTGACGCCGACCGCGACGCCGACCGCGACGCCGACCTGGTGGCAGCGTTTCTGGAGCTGGTTCTGAAGAAATAGGAGCGGGTATGGTTTAGTGGCAGAATGCGACCTTCCCAAGGTTGAGACCCGGGTTCGATTCCCGGTACCCGCACCCTCTAGTGCTCATGCAAAGGACGTCATATTAGAACCCTTCTCAAACCCCCGCGAGGGGCGTGGCACGAAAGGACTTCATGACTTCTTCATACAATTGATGTACCGTATCCAAGTGAAAATTCTTGTCGTCGAAGATAATCAAAAGCTCGCCACAAGCCTCAAACGAGGGCTTGAACAGGAAGGCTACGCGGTTGACTGTGTATATGACGGCAGGGAGGCCGAGCGGCGGATCAGTGTCAATCGGCAGGAGTATGACCTCGTACTGCTTGACGTCATGCTTCCCGGGAAAGACGGCACTGCGGTGTGCCGCGCGTGGAGGGCGGAGGGGATTTACTTGCCGGTGCTCATGCTCACCGCACGCGGCATGACCGAAGAAACCGTGGAAGGATTAAACGCAGGCGCCGATGATTATCTTGCAAAACCATTTGCATTTGATGAACTCATTGCGCGCATTCGCGCGCTCTTGCGTCGCGAACCGGCCCGGCAGCTGTCTACCCTGGGCGTCGGGGATCTGACCCTGGATATCCAGGGACATGTAATTCTGCTCAACGGCCAGCCGCTTATCCTCACGTTAAAAGAGTTCATGGTGCTCGAGTATCTCATGCGGCATGAGGGCGAAGCGGTAACCCGTGATACGCTCTATGCGCATGCGTGGGATTTTGCCGACTCATCCTTTAGCAATACGGTCGATGTGCATATAAAAAATCTTCGTGGGAAACTACATGACGCACATACCGGCATCAAAACGATTCGCGGCATTGGCTACAAACTGGAAGCGTGACGAGTTCTTCTCCGCGCGCCTTGCGCTCACGGGTATCTATGCGGCGACGGCCAGTGTCATTCTCGGACTATTCAGCTACCTGCTCTACGGAGTGCTCATGAACGGCATCGCAAATTCCCTCGAAGGGAACTTCGCAACGGATGCCGCCCAGCAAATTGCACTGAAACAGGTCGCAGACGTGCTCCAAACCCAACTGCTTACTCTCGACGGCATCGTGCTTCTTGTCGTTGTCGTTGCAGTATTTTTCCTCACAAGCCTCACGCTTCGCCCTCTCAGAGAATCTCGCGCGCGCGAGCGCCGTTTCCTTGCGGATGCCGCGCATGAATTACGTACGCCGCTCACCATCATGAAGACCGATAGCGAAGTGTTATTGCGGGATCATTCCGCAACGATTGACGATACGAAAGAACTTCTGAAAAAGAATATCGACGAAGTCGATGCGCTTGCACGCATCGCGAACGGGTTGCTTGATATCATGCATGTCAAAAATAATAAAAATCCCGATTCGCTTGTCACGCCAACCGCAGTGCTTACCGAAGTCGTGCGCAAGCTTACGCCGCTTGCGCTCGCTCGCGACGTTTCCCTCAGTTCTTTTTTTGAAGTGGGCAGCGAAAAGGAACGGGTTCACGGTACGAAAGAAGCGTTGGAGCGGGCATTCGCAAACAGCATCGAGAATGCCATTAAATATACGGGATCGGGAGGAAAAGTTTCGGTAACACTCGGGCGAAAAGGGACTATGTTCGAAATCAACATTACCGATACCGGCTGCGGAATAGCTCCTGAAGATCTCCTGTTTGTCACCGAACCCTTTTATCGCGCCGATAGCGCGCGGGCGCTCGTGAGCGGCTCCGGCCTCGGCCTCGCCATCGTGAAAGAGGCGATAGAAACGCACGGCGGGAAGTTGCACATCGAGAGCGCCCTTGGAAAGGGAACAACCGTTCGCATCCTGCTCCCGTGCGCTTCTTAACCGTCATTTCATGCACGGCATGTACGCTCCGCCTATCTCGCGCTCAGGTGAGTCACAAAACCTATTTGCTCACGCAAAGCAGTGACACTCGCGAGGCACATTATTCATCCATAATAAAAACAACATGAATATCTCTAAAAAAGCACTCGCTCTGTTTACCGGAGGCGCAGTCGCTGTCGGCGGCGTTGCCTCCATCGGGGCGCAGGCATTTGCGCAGACGCCGGCCGCTCCGATCGTCAGTGCTCCCGCTCAAATAACCGGTGTTGAAACAAGCACGCTTGAGGCTCCGGGCGGCCTTAATGTTCAAACCGGATATCAGGATGCCGCGGGGACGGGATCCGACGCGATCGAAGCAAAGAGCAGTGAACCGAAGGATGCTCCGGAGGCGCCGGGCACACCGGATATCCAGAGCGGACATCAGGACGCGGCGGGGACGGATTCGACTTCGGAGCGCTAAATCTCTCTGTTTGCATCGAGGGAAATGAGTTCGCAAAGCAAAACCGCCACATACGTGGCGGTTTTGCTCTAGTTCACAACTAAAACCATTTCAAACCCCCCACCTCCCCCGCGAGGCGTATGCGGCAGAAAGAGGCTTACGGAGCGCGCGACCTAAAGTTTCTTATGAGCGGAGCGAGTTAGAAACGTGGAAGTACCCTCTGTGGTAACGGCGCGAGCGCGAGCCGCTTTTTGAGCAGAAAAAGACGGCGTACTCCTTTCTGCCGCATACGCCTCGCGGGGGCTTAAGACGGGTTCTAGGGGTGGGGAGAGGCACAGATATTTCTGTGGATAACTTTGCATGGTATACTTGCTCCCATAACGAAATAAAAATAAATATGGATAAAACCGTCACCATTTACAGCACGCCGACTTGTCATTTTTGCCAGATGACCAAGGATTTTCTCAAGGAAAAGAGCATCAGCTACACCGATTTTGACGTTGCGCACGATCTCGGCAAGCGCCAGGAGATGATCCAAAAGTCCGGCCAAATGGGCGTCCCGGTCATTTTCATCGGTAACGAGATGATCATTGGTTTCGATAAGGAGCGGATCGCTTCGACGCTTGGCGTTTCGGCATAAGGTGCAAATACACAACGCGCGCGGCTCTGCCGCGCGCGTTGTGTTACGCTCATTCCGTATCGCCCCCTTAGTTCAATGGATAGAACGGCTCACTCCTAACGAGCTGAT
Source organism: bacterium (assembly GCA_021778295.1). GTDB lineage: Bacteria > Patescibacteriota > Minisyncoccia > Phycocordibacterales > Phycocordibacteraceae > C7867-001. The sequence continues at coordinate 15,921 of JAJYCP010000004.1, read as the reverse complement.
TCAGGTTCGACTCCTGGAGGGGGCACACATGGGCAATCAGCACTTGCTATACTAGAGCAGTATGGATCCGGAGTTAAAACGGCTGCTTGAAGAGACGCATGCGCTTGCAAGAGAGAACCATCGCATACTCCGCGCAATCCGACGCGATCAATGGTTCGGTTTTGTGGGGAAGATCATCATCTGGATCATCGTGCTTCTTCTGCCGCTCTACCTATACCAGCAGTATCTGCAGCCGATTGTCAGTAAATTTTCTGCAACACCCGGCACCACCACCTCCTCCGGACTTTTTGGTCTCCCGACTACCGCTGAGCTCCAAAAGCTGATAAACTCGTTCAAAGCGGGGTCGCCGGCCCTCTAATAACGCTTGGATAGCTCAGTTGGTAGAGCATCGCCCTGAAGAGGCGGGGGTCGTCGGTTCGAGCCCGACTCCAAGCACCGCATGTTCCAGAAGTCTTTTGCATGGATGCAAAAATACGAGCGTCATCTTTCGGCCGCCGCGATGGTTGCCGGTTTCATCGTCGATAACCTGTTCTTCGGCCGCGTCGATCTCTGGCGAACTCAAGCGGTTTTCGCCGTCTACACTGCCGTTTGTTTCTTCACCATACCGCTTCTGCACTGGATTGAAGCGCGCGCGGCGCGCGGTATCCCGCGCCCACGCGCCCGCGCACTGCTCCCCATCGCGACGCAATTCGCACTCGGCGGTTTCTGGAGCGGTTTTTTCATCTTTTATGGCCGCTCGGCAGTTCTTCCCGCATCATGGCCTTTCATGCTTCTTCTCGTCGCGCTCCTTATCGGTAGCGAATATTTCCACCACTACCATGACCGACTTGTCTTCACGACCATCCTTTTCTTCTTTGCGCTCTATTCTTATGCGATATTTTCCGTGCCGATTTACACCGGCACCATGGGAACGCTGACTTTTCTCGAGAGCGGAGCCGTTGCAATCGTACTCTTTGCGTTTTTCACCATTCTGCTCCGCATCCTCGGGCGTGAGCGTTATCTTGCCGATGTGCGGCATATCCGCATCGGTGCGCTTCTCGTGATCATCATTATCAACGTATCGTATTTCACCAATATCCTGCCGCCGCTTCCGCTCTCTGCGGAGGCGGGAGGCATCTATCATGCCGTATGGCGCGTCCCGGGCGCATATCTCGCCGCAGACGAGCAAGAGCCCTGGCAAGTACGTTTCCTCGGCTTTCCACCGACCTTGCACATTACTCTGGGCGAGTCGCTCTACGCGTATAGCGCCGTTTTTGCGCCAACGACGCTCACCACCACCATCGTGCACCGTTGGCAGTGGTATGACCCGGCTACGGGACAATGGGTGACGAAAGCGGTCATCCCTTATCCGATTGTCGGCGGTCGCGATGGCGGTTATCGCGGGTATTCTACAGTACCTATCGCTGCGGCGGGGAAGTGGCGTGTCAACATAGAGACCGCCGACGGACGCCTCATCGCCTACCTACCTTTTATAGTCACACAGGAAACATCCGCACCCACACTCGAAACTATCACATTGAAATAAGCTCCTACCCGGCTTTTACGCGTAATTTCGTTTGGCGTGCTTTATCAAGTTTCGGAAGAATAATGGTCAAAAGGCCATCCTTGGCGCTCGCAGAGGACGCTTCGACGTCTATTTCCTGCGGGAGGAGGATCGTGCGCGAGAATGCGCCCCAAAAAAGCTCGCGGGTGAAATAATCGGGAGCGGCGACTTGCTCGCGTTCCATGCGTGATCCCTCGAGTTCAACCATGTCGCGGCTTATGGAAATATTGAGTTCATCGGGACGCACGCCTGCGACAAAGGCGCGGATGATGATATCGCTTGCAGTCTGATGCACGTCGACCGGAAGCTGCCCTTTCCCTTCCGGACGATCGTCATCAAGCGGCGAAGGAGCGGCCGATACCCCGCTGGTGTGCATCCGTATCTCCTTGCGCGCCGGTATCGTCGCTCCGGGCAGTTCATCATCAAAGGAATCGAAAGCATCATTCCCGACCGGAGGGCCGCCGGAGAGACGCTCAAAAAACGTACGCTTCATGTTCATATCTTAGCAAGTATTATTAGGGGTGTTACGGTACTGAAAATATTTTAGCACCTCGAATGCCGCGAAGAAAACGACTGCAACCATCCAGACAAGGAAGAAGGCGGCAAGTGCGGTCGAAGCGCCTCCGTTTATGATAAGCATGTTAAAGGCGGTGTGCAACGCGATGGCGAGGATAAGTCCGGATGCCGCTGCCACAACCCGTACCCCCGGACCTTTCGCGGCGGAGAAGGCAAGCGCAAAACCGATCGCTGCGGAGGCAATGACGTGCAGTAACGTTGATCCGAGAAAACGTAGGTCGTCAGTGCGCAGACCGGCGGTGAAATGCCCGCCCGAGAGCGGGGCAAGGAGGAAAAGCATGTTTTCCGCGGCCGCAAAGCCAAGCGCTACGGTAATCATATATATGACATAATCAGGCGCCTCGTCGACTGCGCGGCGCCAAAGAATGAACGAAGCCGCCATGCCGTATTTGAGCAGTTCCTCGATGGTCGCCCAGGCGACATAAATCGAAAGAGCACCGGTCAGGTGCGTCAGCGCGTATTGTTCCAAGGGGAGCGCAAGCGGTACTGCCGCCATACCCGCGACAAACGCAAGTGCTATCAGCGTACGCGGTTCCGGACAGCGCGCATCCTCCTTGAGAAGAAAATAGAGCCAGATGAGGGACGGCAAAAGTCCGCCGAGAAACGCATAGCCGAGCGTGGTGAGGGTCACCGTTCCATTCTACCCCATCACCCTGTCGTTTCGGGCCAGTGTGCCACCATGAGGAACTCGGCGTCTTTAGTCGGCATGGATTGCCAGATTTCTTCGGTGAGAAAGGGCATGAAAGGATGGAGCGCACGCAGGAATGCGTCAAGCGTATGGACGAGGAACGCTCGTCGCGATGCTTTCGCTTCGTCATCGGAGCTTTGGAGGATCTCTTTGGAGTCCTCGAGTATCTTGTCGGCAAACTCATGCCAAACGTAGTGATAGAGTTTTTCGGCCGCTAGGTAGATGCGATACTCCTCGATGTCCTTCGTTACTTCCGCGAGGAGGTCTTCCGCTTTTTTGCGCAGCGCCGCGTCGGGTGCCGCAAGCGGTGTCTTCATATCCGCTTCGCCCGTATGCTCCAACACGAAGCGCGCGATGTTCCAGAGCTTGTTCGCAAAATGTTTGTAGCCCCGTACCTTGTCTTCAGAAAGCGCAAGGTTGGTGCCGGGAGTGTTGCCGACGACAAGCGCCATACGCAATGCATCAGTCCCGTATCTATCCGTAAGATCGAGTGGATTCACGACGTTTCCTTTTGACTTGCTCATCTTTTTCCCCTGAGAATCGTTTACGAGTCCGTGAAGGTAAACGGTATGGAACGGGACCTTCTTCCCGAGATACAGACCGAAAATAACCATGCGCGGCACCCATTTAAAGATAAGATCGTGCCCGGTTTCCATGACATCCGTAGGGTAATAGGTCGCGTAATCCTTTCCGTCCGGGAATCCCGTCATAATGAGCGGCCATTGTCCGGAGGAGAACCAGGTATCAAACGTATCGGTGTCCGGCTCCCATCCTTCGCCCTCCGGTTTTTCAAGTGACACGACCGACTCCTCGGTGGCGGTGCCGCGATGGCGAAACCATGCCGGAATGGGAATTCCCCATACGATCTGCCGTGAAATATTCCAGTCAAGCGTATTCTCCATCCAGTAGCGGAATATCTTCTCATAATTATCGGGAACAAACCGTACGCTGCCGGCATTTACCGCTTCAATTGCCATCTGTGCGAGCGGGGCCATCTTCACGAACCATTGATCTCGTACATGCGGTTCGATAAATGCGTTGCATTTGTAACAATGCTTTGCGACATGCCGATACGCCTCGTCTATTTTTTCGACCAGGCCTTTTGCCGCGAGTTTTTCGACGATCTTCGGACGCGCATCGAGTATCTTCATGCCGGCGAATTCTCCGGCGACCGGGAGCAGCTTGCCCCGCCAGTCGATGATCTGCTCGTACGGAAGCGCATGTCGTTTTGCGATTTCGAAGTCGATCGCATCGTGCCAGGGCGTGATGGTCATGACGCCCGTGCCGAATTCCATATCGATCGCGGTGTCTTTAATGACGGTTGCGGTAATAGGCCCGTTAATCCACTCCACCTCGAGAGTGTCGCCCTCTTTCCACTGCGCATACCGCGTATCATCCGGGTGCATGACGACGTACTTATCGCCGAATTTCGTTTCCGGCCTCGCCGTCGCGATGGTAAACGGCCCGTATTTGAAATAGTAAAGCGGCGCGGTCTCTTCGATGCTCGTCGTCTCGACGTCCGAGAGCGATGTCTGATGTTTCGGACACCAATTCACGATTCGGTTCCCGCGATAGACAAGATTGTCCGCAAACATTTTTAGAAATGTTTTTTGCACTTCGCGCACGACCGCCTCGTCAAGCGTGAATTTCTCGCGCGACCAGTCGCATGAAGCGCCCATCCGCCGTATTTGTCCCTCCATGTGCGCTTTATTCGATAGGGTAAACGCGTAAATCTCGTTATAGAGATCCTTCGCTTCCATCTGGAAGCGCGAGCGGCCTTCCTTTTCAAGCTTCTTCTCGTATACCACCTGCGTCTCGAAGCCTGCATGGTCGGCGCCGGGGAGCCAGAGCGCTTTATATCCCTGCATGCGCTTGAAACGGATCAGTATGTCTTCAAGCGTAATGAAAAGTGCGTGTCCGGCATGAAGCGATCCATTCGCGTTCGGAGGCGGCATGACGATGGTAAAAGGCTTCCCGTCGTCCGGCAGGTTGTCCGGATTAAAAAAGCCGCTCGCTTCCCACGCTTCATACAAGCGTTTTTCGGTTGCGGTCGGATCGTACGGGATTAAGAACTTATCGGGCATTGCCTGTAAAATATAGCAAAAATAAGGCGGATCTGCTCGTCTCGCGAGGAAGACCTCTGCGGGTATCTCACGGGGCGAGCGTACGGTTGCCGTTTGCCGATAGGGCATCCAATCCGGGGAAGTCGCCCCGGAGCGTGCGATAGAAGCCGGCAAGCGCGATCATGATGGCGTTGTCGGTGGTGAGTGCGGCGGAAGGGATGCGGAGCGTCACATCAGGATATTCGTTTTTTATTTTTTCCGTAAAAGTGCGGCGGATATGTTTGTTTGCCGAGACGCCGCCGCCTAGAGTGAGTGTTTTTGCCCGCGTTTTTTCAAGCGCGCGCGACGTCTTTTCCCAGAGGACTTCGGTCACCGCATTCTCGAATTCGTGGGCGAGATGCTGTTTCTCGTGCTCGCTCATCGCGGGGTTTTTCTTCAAGAGATACAGTACGGCGGTTTTCAATCCTGAAAAGGAAAAGTCGCACGTCGCGTCGTTGAGCATCGGTCGTGGCAACGAGTACTTGGCGGTGAAACCGCCAAGTGAGGAACGAAGAGATTCGGCAAGACGCGATATCTCCGGCCCGCCCGGGTAGGGGAGGGAGAGCATGCGAGCGACTTTGTCGAACGCTTCGCCGACCGCATCGTCGCGCGTCTGCCCGACGAGTTCGTACTCGAGCCACTTTTTCATGACGACAAGTTCCGTATGTCCACCTGAGATAAGGAGCGCAAGCACCGGCATGGAAACATCCTTGATATGCAGAGGAGTGCCTTCCGCATCCTGCAGACGCTTTTCTGCCGCAAGTGCGGTGAAAATATGCCCCTCCATATGATTGACCGCGACGAGCGGTTTCTCCCAGAGAAGCGCAAGCGCTTTGGCGAAATTGATACCGACCCAGAGCGCCGGCTCAAGCCCGGGGCCCGACGTGACCGCAATGGCGTCAATGGGCGGCGGCTCGCACTCGCCGACGAATTCGAAAAACGCTTCGGCGAGGCCGCTCTCGCGCGCCAAAATTTCTGAAATTTTGGCGCGCGTTTCTTCCGGTATCGCCTGCGTATCTTCATGCAGGAGTTCCGCTTCCTCAAGCGCCGCCTCGAGAATCGGCACGAGATTCTTTGCGTGTTCGCGCTTGGCGAGAGCGGGGAAGACGCCGCCGTATTCCCGATGAATATCTATCTGCGAGAGGAGCGCGTTCCCGAGTACGGTGAACTGCGCCGCCTTCTCATCGCCCTCGGCTTTTAGTATGGCGATTGCCGTCTCGTCGCAGCTCGTTTCAATCGCGAGGATCTTCATCTTTTTTCTCGACCGGCTTCCAGGGAATCGGATCGCCCCACGGTATGCGAAATGCCGCAGCAGCCGGGTGTCCGTTACCGCCGTATTTGCGCGCAAGCACTGCGACGTCGAAATCATCGACGCTCCGCAGAGAAACGCGCAACCCATCCGCAGCCGGACGCACCATGAGCGCAAAGGGCGGCTGTTTTCTTGCAAGCTCATGTCCGAGATAGTCAGTGAACGCCTGGAGTACGGTACCCGAGAGGTAACAGGTGTGGCCTTCGAACTCAACCAAATCCGCGCTTGCGGCGATGTGCTGAATGAGGGCATCGGTATGTTCAGCGTATATTCTCCCCCGTTCAATAATCTTGGCTCGCCGCTCCGGATCCTCAAGAGAGGAAACGATCTCATCCCAGCGCTCGAATTCGTACGGTTCGAGCGTGAGGTAGGCATTCAGCGCTTTCGTGTCGGGGAGCGAAAAACGATAGAGATCATAATCTTCAATGTATTCAAAAAGAAAAGGCCCCGGGACATTCGGATGAAAATATTCCCACGCGATGGCCGCACCGGAACGACTCGGGTCAAAGACTCCCGGGAAGGCAGTTGCGACTTCCCGGACACCTTCGTGATGGTCAAGCACGGTAATTGATTTAGCAATGGACACGAGCTGATTCATGCGTTCTCGGTCATAGCAGAAATCAATGAAGTAGATATCGCGGCCGGCCATGTGCTCCGGAATCGGCTTGCCATACTGCATAGGAATGTATTCAGCCGCGTCGCCGAACTTCTTCCATGCCGCATAGGCACCGCCGAAACCGTCGGGGCATTTGCCGTGATAGAGGATGACGGTCTGCTGGTGGTGCATAGAGACAGTTTACCGCACGAAACGTACGTAGATACCGGAAGGGATAACGCGCTTCGACTGCGTCTCCTGGATATGCAATTCACCGCATTCCCCCTGTACATTGCCGAAAACGCTCTCGAGAGCCTGCGCAAAAGAGCGCGGCGCATAGCCGGCGGCATAGCCGTTTATAAGGAAGAAAGAACCGGGCTTGTCTGAAAGCAGGTCTTTCAGCGTTTCAAGCAGGATCGGAAGATCTTCTTCTATCTTCCAGACTTCGCCTTTTGCGCCGCGGCCAAACGCAGGCGGATCGAGAATGATGCCATCGTAGGAAGCGCCGCGTCGCGCTTCACGCTTTGCAAACGCGAGGGCGTCGTCAAGTACCCAGCGAATTTTATCCTCGGGAATATTCGAGAGCCGTGCGTTTGTGCACGCCCAGTCAAGCGACTGCTTCGAGGCGTCGACGTGCGTGACGAATGCACCTGCGCCCGCCGCGACCAGAGAAGCGATGCCGGTGTATCCGAATAAATTCAGAATGTTCGGCCTCTCGATCTTCTCGATCTGTGTTCTTGACCAGAGCCAGTTCGGTTCTTGTTCCGGAAACACGCCGGTGTGTTTGAAGCCGGTAAGGCGTGCAGAGAAGCGCGTAGGACCCCACGAGAGTTCCCAGGACTCGGGCACGGACTTCTTGATATCCCACGCGCCCTTTTTCTCGTGGAACGCGAACACGGCGTCCGCCTTCTCCCAAAGCTCGGGCCGCTCTTTTTTCCAGAGCGCTTGTGTTTCGGGGCGGGCGACGACGATAGCGCCGAAGCGCTCAAGCTTCATGGAATCGCCGGAATCGAGAAGTTCGTAGTCGCTCCAGGGAAGGGAAAGGAGGTGCTGATCGCAATTTAATTTTTTCGTCATAACGCTTCCGGATGTTTCCTCGACCACTCGTAGAAGACGACCGCGGCGGAGACGGCGGCGTTCAATGATTCGGTCCGCCGGTGCATAGGGATTGAGAGTGTGACATCACACGCGGCGAGCGTTTTTTCTCGAACTCCCGCGCCTTCGTTCCCGATGACAAATACGCTTGGCGCATCGAATGCTTCCGTACCGAGCGTCGTCGTTCCCATCATTGCGAGCCCGTAGACCCAAAAGCCCTTTTCTTTAAGCGTCTTGAGCGTAGTGTTTACATTGCCTATGGAAACGAGCGGGACACGGAACACCATGCCGCTTGATGCCTTTACGACCGCGCCGGTGATGGGCGCTTGATTGTGTTCGGGAATAAAAACGCCGGCGAGGCCGAAGGCAGCAGCGGAGCGGATAATGGCACCGACATTGTGCGGGTCCTGCACCTCGCCGAGGATGGCTATCGCCGGATTTTTCTTCAGGTCGAGTGACGCTACAAAGTCATCAAAGGGCACAAAAAGGGCAGACGGGTCCATGAGCGCAATAACGCCCTGATGTGCCGCATCTCTTCCAACGAGCTCTTTGTCCTTGCCGGCGGCGAGTGTCGCCGTCGCAATTGCGTGCTTTTTTAAAAGTGCCTGCAATTCTCCGTCCCGCATATCAGCTGCGAGGAATACCTTGCGAATGACTTTCGCTTGTGTACCGGTCGGCAAGGCGCCTTCAGCGAGCGCCTCCATGAGAGCATGTTTGCCGTACATGTATACCTTTCCGGCAGACGAGTTTTTTCCTCTGGCAGAACCAGCTCGATAAGATTTCCCGACGTGTTGTTTCGGCCGCATTGGTGCGCGGTAAGGGACTCGAACCCCTGACCCTCTCAACGTCAATGAGATGCTCTACCAACTGAGCTAACCGCGCGTGCGGGTACTTTACCACAGAGCATCTCCAATCTAAAGGCGCACGCGGGCAACGATCTAAGGATACGGAACAGGATCATTCGCCAGTTCAAGATGGTACGGATTTCTGTTTGAAGCCGTAAGACCGCCTTTCACCAATGTCCCTCTGAAAAGATAGGATGTCCTCGGAGCAAGCTTTTCGAGCGCGGTACTCGCGATGGGCAGGTCACCCGCAGTTACGGCCCCGTTCTTTTCATCCGATACGATGCTGTAGGCTCCGTTATCCTTCAAGACATACCCGTGCATCTCGACCATTGTGTTGGAGAAATAAGCGGCATGGCGCATGACATAACCGATGGTGTATACCGGCATGTGCAAAGACTGCGGCGTTGATGTTGTTTTTGGCGCACGCATGATTATGGAAATCCCGTCGGGAATGTTCAATTGACCGGGACCATCTCCGGGTTTGCCGGTTACCCCGTACTGCCAGACAATCTGGTTCGTATTTTTATCGATGGCGATGACGCGGTGATTCAAGTCATCATTGCAAAGGATGATGCCGTTTGGCATTTCGATGGCGAGCGACGGTCTGTTGAGGCGCCGGTCGCCGCTTGTATATGAAAATTGCCACACGACTTTCCCCGTCGACGGATTTAGTTCGATGAGCGCACCCGGGTTGCGGTAGTTGGCAACAAGAATATCGCCGTTTTGCATCGGTTGCGGATCGGAGGGGTAGGTGATTGGAAGGGGATACCTCGCGATTTCCTTCCAGTTTTTATTAAGTTCGACAATATCGTGCGGTTTGATTTCGCTTATGAGCAGGCCGCCATTTGGAAGCGGCGTGTCGCCATTGGGGGAATCGAGAAGTCCGGGAGCGGTCCCGCAACGTCTGGTAACCCCGTATTGCCGGACAATCTTTCCTTCCGGAGAAATCTCAATGACGCGGCAATTCTGTATATCCGCCACAACAACATCCCCATTCGCTAACTTGTAGGCATCATCGGGAGTATGGAGACGTCCGGCGCGAAACCCCGCGACGCCCGGAGTGCCGTACTGCCACTCTATCTTTTGGGTCGCATAGTCGACCTGTTCGATGAGATTGTAATTTTCAAGGCTCATCATGACGGTATTCCCGTTGTCGGCAAAGAATGCATCGTCGGCGCCAAAACCTTTTTTCAGATGTGCAAAGTTGTATTCCCACACTATTCTCTTGTCAGGCGTCACTTCAATGACTCGATTGTTTCCCCGATCGGCAATGAGTACGTTGTACCTGCCGAGCGCCGTCATGTTCTGCGGCTGCTGCTGCGTTTCGGCGGGTGTTGTTGAAGTGGCCGCTGGCACGGGTGCATTCTCATCGTTTCCACCCATGCCATCCCCAAATGACGATGGCAAGTGTTCGTCCACAAAAGTAATAATCGGCTGGAGTGAATGGCCGAAAAAAGAAAAGGTGGCGAGAGAGCCACTCAGAACTATCGCGAACAAGGTCTGCATCATAGGATGCTAACATAGGCACGCCGCTATCGTCTCAAATCAAACCTATATGCCGATGAGTTTGCGTACCACGACGAATCGCTTTATGAGCTCAATGATAAAGAAGTTCAGGATTGCCGTTCCGATGATCAGCATCATAACCGGCCAGGACAAGGGGGTAATGAGGAAGCCTGACAGCGCTATGGTGGAGGTAAATACGAACGAGAAAAGGATAGCTAAGAGGAGTGTTTTGCTTGGACGCACACTAAACCCGCTCGGCCATGCTCTGATTGCCAGTAACGTCGTTATCCCATAGAAGACAAGGGAAACATAGGTCACGGTTCGTAATGTACTAAATGAATACCCGGTAAAGAGATGGACGGTGCTGTAGATGAGCACCAGACTCAGAAGCGGGGCCATCGCGAATATGCTTGAGCCCAGGATAAGTCTCCCAACATTCCAGTGCACGGGCCGAGCGATGACTCCCGTCCGATCCGTCGCGAGGGAGATGGAAATGAAATCATTAGCAAAGAGCAACAACACTGCAAAAAGAGGCGAGAGTATATACGAACGAGTTATAAAAAATATGCCGGTAGTGAAGATAATGACTTCAATGGATTTTACGATTTTATTCAGTGTCCACGTGCGCAAGCGGAAGTACACTTCTCGACTCACTATCACCATCTGCAGTATTCCTTCCAACCCCGGGGTAGTAAGAATGAAACTCGCTGACTGCTTAGCCACATCGACTGCACTCTCAACCGCAATACCATTTTCTGCTTGTTGAAGCGCGGGCGCGTCGTTGACTCCGTCGCCCGTCATGCCAACGACATGACCTGCTTTCTGTAGCGCTTTAATGATGGAGATCTTGTCTTCCGGATATGCTTCCGCAAAGACGCTCGCCCGCAAGGCAATACTCGGATCGAGGTGCAGGTCTTTCGGCGTACACACATCTCCGGTAAGACCCAATTCAGCGGCAACGGTCCGTGCGGTTCTTCGTCCGTCACCCGTGATCATGATGGTCCTTATCCCGGCAGCAAGAAGGTCTCGTATAAGTTGGGCCGCATCCGGTCGTACCGGATCCGACAGCGCGATCAACCCCTCGCATCGTTTTCCTGCCGTCCCTTCAGAAACGAGGGCGAGGACGCGAAACCCTTTTGCTGCAAAGCGTTCTTCATCCTGTAGGGCTTCAGGTGCGTATGCGACATCGTTTGAAAGCAATGCCTCAGGCAACCCCATGCTGATCTTTTCGAGCTCTCCATGTTCTCCTATAAACTCTGCTCGGGTCCGTTTTGAGATCGAATCGAACGGCTCGAAATGCTCCCGCGCAGGAAGTGTTATATTTTCTCTCGCTATGCGCTCAAAAATCGCATCATCGATGGTGCTGTTATCAGCCTTATCACTACAGATTCCGGCAAGCGTGAGCACTCTTGTCTGGTCTGCCGCCCCGTACCGAGTCACTTCGTTTATACTCAGGTGATTTGTCGTAAGCGTTCCGGTTTTATCACTGCACAACACGTCCATCATCGCTCCGTCCTGTACCGCAGCTAGCCGCCGGACCAGGACTTTTACTCTACCCCTCTCTCCCAGCTGCAGTGCCCCATAACTCTGCGCGACCGCGAACATCACGGGAAAGGCGACAGGGACCGACATTAAGAGAAGCACGACGACGAAGTTCAGTATTTGCCCGCTTGGCGCGTGCGCCCAGATTCCGAAAGTCGCTATGATCGCAATAAGCCCGATATTCAAGAAAAAGAAATACTCTATAACAGAGAAAATAACGCGTTCTATATGTGTTGGCGCATGCGAGGTCTCAAGCAGCTCTGTCGTTTTGCCAAAACGAGTATTGGCACCTATTCGCTCGACGAGCGCAGCCGTTTCGCCGCGTCGGATGATTCCCCCTGAAAAGATCTCCTCGCCGGCCCCAACCTCCTTGGGAAGCGATTCGCCTGTAAGCATTGAGAAGTCAACACTCAGTGACCCTTCTTTGATAATGAGGTCTGCAGGCACAATATCTCCCATCTGAAGATGGACGACGTCTCCCGGCAAGAGTTCTCGTACCGGCAATGTTACCCACGTGTTATCACGTTTCGCGCGTGCGAACATCTGGATCTTCTTTCGTAGTAGCTCGAGCGCTGCGTCGGCTGATTGGTGTTGGTAGATATTAATCCCCGCATTGATAAAGAACAGAACTATGATGGCAATGGCCTCTGCTTGTTTCCCGATAAAAAAGGTGATGAATATGGTAACTTCCAGGACCCATGGCAACGGTCCCCAAAAGTTCTTCAGATACAAGAGCACCAGATTCTCGCGATGCGCGGGGACTTCATTATATCCATATTGTGCACGAAGCCGTTCAATCGAATCACTTTGTAATCCAACAGACGAAGCAAGTACTTCAGTATTGGTAGGCCCTGTTCGCGACTGCTCCTCCTGGGTCATCTCGCCAAGTATACTATCCGTCGAACGGATGAAAACCAATCGAAAGGAGATCGAGCGAAAGCTCGATGCGCTCGTTGACTTATATTTGAATGGCGATACCGAGCGCGCACCATTTCTTCGTTCACACCTGCCGAAATTTCACTCTGTGACCCCACGGGGAATCGAACCCCGATTTACGCCGTGAAAGGGCGCTGTCCTAACCGTTAGACGATAGGGCCGTTATCGAAACCTTATCATTTTCAGCATGAAATGCTAGGATGGCGAGCACAGGAGGCGTCGCATAGTTGGTCTAGTGCGCCGGTTTCGAAAACCGGTATACCGCAAGGTATCGTGAGTTCGAATCTCACCGCCTCCGCATTGACAACTTTGTATAGATATGTTTCAGTGAACTCGGAACTTCGTAGCGACCCACAAACATCTTATGGAAAATTTCGTCTACTGCACCGAGGAAGAAATTGCTGATTATCTCCGCAATTTTGGAATGGGTCGCGATAGCCGCGATACCGAACTTTCGGAGGCGGTGAGGATTAAACGGCTCTACGAAAAGGAATTCAAGAAGCCGTTTTTGATCGGTATTCCTGTCACCCAAGAAGGACTTCGGCAGTTGAATTCGGGGTCCATCTCCAAAAACGGTGCCATTAAGAAATTCCGCAAGGATAACACAGATGTTGATTTTGTGATCATCGATGCCGCTGACTCCAGTGCCACTCTCCGTGACAGCGTCAGCGGTGACGTATTTCAGATGAAGCGGATCACCGACCGTCAGTTCAACGGGGATTTCGATAGCACCATTACCCAAGAATTGGGAAAGATTTTCGCGAAAGGCTATACACCATCGCAGTACCTGAGCCTCTACCTTCCGATCAATCTTGCCCCGCAAGTGCACACGCCTAACTGGCAGGCGCTTGCGGACTTTTGCGCGCACAGCAAGGTACCGTTCGTGCGCATTATTTTCGGCCCAATAAAAGACGAGAACGGAGATGAATTGCTGATTGAGATTTTCCCTCGACTCCGCACCGTGCGACTCTAAGGGACATGGCAGAGTTGCGCTTCCACGGTTGAATAAAAAGAGCCCGCGAGGTTATCCAAGCGGGCTCTGTTATTCGATTGAAGATTCTGTCCAGTTTACATTCCGACGGCACGCCGCATCACGTCCTCAACATCTGCACGCGCGATACTGCGCCCTACGAGCTCCTCCTGATAGAGCCACCAGAATGCCGCGACTCCTTGGTTCACCACCATGGGGATCCCGTCAAGGACCGGCTTTCCTTGTCGCCGCGCCTCTGCGAGCATCGGTGTTTCCATTTTGCGGATGCGAATGTCCGAGACGATCAGATTCGGTTTTGTCCTGCGAAAGAGCATCGCTGTCCGGTCAAGATTTTCCCTGATAGAGTCCGGTGTCACCGGAAACTCCATGTCGCCAAGGGCTGAGTACTCATCAAGCGGGGACTGTGCATCGTCAACAACCGAAATCACCGCATCTTGCGAGGGGAGCACTTCGGGGATGAACGCTCGTCCTCCTCCCGTCGCTATGGCCGATCCCTCGTATGTGTTCAGAGCTTCCGCGAGTTCTTCGGCTTTCTTCTCGGTCCGATTCAAAATGATAAGTCGCGCGCCCTTTTGCGCAAGAGCGAAAGAAATCGCTCGCCCCGAACCGCCAGCGCCGAGTATGAGTACCTGCGCTCCTTTTAGTTCTCGACCCTGCAGTGCAAACTCTTTCTCAAGACTTTGCACATAGCCGGTACCGTCGGTGTTATCGCCGGCCAGGCTGCCATCAGGCATCTTTTTGATGATATTGACGGCGCCCATCGCTTTGGCGAGAGGCGTTATGTCATCGAGACACGATATAACCGCCTCCTTGAATCCGATACCTGCGCCTCCGCCGCGATACCGTTCATCACTTCGAAACACCTGCATGATGCGGACGATGTGCTTTGGGTCGGCTACCATCATGCTGTTATGATCCGGCATCATGAACTTCGCATATGCCGCATTCCACATGAGTGCCGTTTTTGCCGGATAATCTTCGGCAATCAACGGCACGGTGAGAGACGTCGCATCCTCGATGTCGATGTCCCGCCAATTTTCGGGAGGAAGCGAAGCAATCTTCAGAATCCCTTCACGTAGCAAGCCGTTAATTGTCATGTCGTACTCCACGTCGGTTAAAGGTATGAGAACTCAATGATACTCGCGTCCTCGTCGCCTCCTACAGGGCGTTTCTCGAAAAAAGAAAGTTCGCGTTGCACCTCCTTCCAGTTTTTGTACGAGAGAGTGTTGCGCAGATCGATCGGTGTCAATTGCCGGAGTGGCGAAACGACAATCGTCTCAATGCGTACAGTGCGATTCAGATGTTCGGTATTCGTATCATCAAATACGCGAAGCACCGCAATCCCTCCCCGCGTGTAGCCCTTCGGATGGTCGCCGTTTCGGGCACCAAAGCGAGGGGTAGCCGTGACACGTTTATTGGCAATGAGCTCCGAAAGAACTGCCAGGGGCACTTTCGGACTCGGCCGAAACCAAATCTCAGGCCGGTCTTTATGGCTAGGGTTTAGCATGTTCGTCCTCCAAGTATCGCCGTCTTCCATTATATGATATACACGCGCCGCGCGGAAATATTTCACTAGAACCCACCTCAACCCCCGCCTCCCCGCGAGGGGTATGCGGCAGAAAGAGGCTTACGGAGTGCGCGACTTAAAGTTTCTTATGAGCGAAGCGAATTAGAAACTTGGAAGTACTCTCTGTGGTAACGGGAACGAGTACGAGCCGCTTTTAGAGCACAAAAAGACGGCGTACTCCTTTCTGTCGCATACCCGAGCGGGAGTTTGAGGTGGGTTTTAATAACCGGGAGGGAAAGTGTACGACGTGGGTACGGTTTTAAGCATTTCTTTGTTCGTACCATACTCGATGACGATTTCCTGGTGTTCGGTAAGCACGAGATTGCGGGGATCGCCCGTCACAAGCGAACCATTCGCATAGACGGCGAGCGTAGTCGTCGCGGAAGCCGTATAGCCGCCGATAGAATCTTTTGTAAAGCGCACGCCCCAGATGTCGAAGAATTCTCCGAGCGTGAAGTTACGGATGGTGTCCGATTCGACATGGATGATGCCGCTGGTGTCGTGCGTGTGAACGGGCGAGATAAACCCGGCCGATTCGTCTATTCCGATTCCCGCGGGAACGGCAACGGGACTGCCATTGATACGCAAATCGAGATGCTGGTGTATGTGAAGGGCAGTGCCTTCGG
>JAJYCP010000015.1 GCA_021778295.1 bacterium | reverse complement strand
GGGCCGGTGACGGGTTCCTGGTGGGTGAGCGACAAAGCCGTCGGCTCATTCCGCGTCATCCTGTCGGTGCCGCAAGCGGGCGATGTCTCCTTTGACTACTTCCTCGTGCAGACGCAGGGGCAACTGGCGACTAGTACGCCCGACGGCACCTTCTCGCAAAGTTCACCGACGCAATCATCGGGAACGTCTTCGGGAAATACGACCACGAGCATTTCCGGCCCAGTCATCACGCTTCTCGGCGCAAATCCCGTGCATATTCCGTTGGGCGGCACGTTCGTCGAGCCGGGCGTGACCGTTACCGACGCCATTGACGGCACCGACCCATACATCACGTTCATAAACGGCATCCAGCAAACCGTCTCTTCAACGACAATAAATACCTCGAGTCCGACGACCTACATCATTACCTACAAAGCAACCGATCAGGCGGGCAACAGCGCTACCGCGCTCCGCAGTGTCATCGTGGGGAATCCGGACGGGACGGTGAACCTGGGCCCGGCACCCGCCACGTCAGGCGGCACCTCGACAACAACGGGCACGAGCACGGCAACAACGTCCGCCGCCACAACCGTGACCAGTACCGCTTCCTCAACCCAACCCGCTTCGACCACCGCAACGAGCACACCTTCCTCCGATACGACGCCGCCGGTGGTAACTCTCAACGGCGCGGCGGCGATGATGCTCACCGTGGGAGGCACCTTCACCGATCCGGGCGCCTCTGCCACTGACAAAGTCGACGGCAATCTCACCAGCAAGATAAAAGAGACCGGTACGGTCGACACAGCGACAGTCGGCCTCTACACGCTCACGTACTCGGTAACCGATGCGGCGGGGAACACAGGAAGCGTCTCGCGCGTCGTGACCGTCGCCGCCGCAACCCCGGCGCCCTCGACAACCACCGCACCCGCCACCTCCACTACCACGCCTGCGACCGCTCCCTCTTCAACCACCGCCTCCTCCGCGCCCGCCACTGCCTCCTCAACCCCAACATCCTCAACCTCGACCACTTCTTCGACTCCAACCACCTCGACCGCCTCCTCTACTCCGAAATGAGCCCGGTGCCCTACGCAACGCACTTGGCGGTTTCACCGCCAAGTAACAACAAGGTTAAACCTTGTCCTATTCTGGGTATTGCATATACTACAGGATAGTACTAAGATATAGTGCATGGCTACCATTACCGTACCGATCAACAAAGACCTCGAACATTTTATTGACGAGGAACTCTCGCACGGTGAGAGCGAAAGTAAGGCGCATCTCGTGCGTTACGCCCTGGAACGCTTACGTGAGGAACGGGCATTTCTCCGTATAGAAGAGGCGAAACGCGACGTGAAAGAAGGACGCATCTACAAAGGTAATTTAAAAATATTGCTGAAGAAATTCAGGTGATATGGAGTTTTTATATACGGCGCGGTTTCTGCGGTCGCTTAAAAAGTTGCCAGCATTGGTTTCTGATGATTGTTTACATGCGGTAGAATTATTTAAAGAAGGGAAAAAGAAGGAATTGAAGTTCCATAAACTACATGGAAAATTAAAAGGTCTTTGTTCTTTTTCTGCGAATTTTTCGTACAGAATTGTGGTAAAAGTGGAGAAAAAGACCGTATATTTTATGGATGTCGGTTCGCACGTCATTTACGATTGAATCTATTAACAACAAGGTTTAACCTTGTTCTATTAGTAATTTCTCATCTGCGGCGCACGAGCGGCACGAATACATATACATATAATGGTATACTTCCAGCGTTGTCCGCATAATTTTAATTTTTTGTATGGCTATTCGCGTCGCAGTTAACGGGTTCGGGCGCATTGGTCGGGCGTTCGCGCGCCTCTCGCACAACCGCGGCATTGAGCTTGTCGCGGTGAATGACCTCGGTTCGCTCGAGAATCTCGCATATCTCCTCGCACACGATACGGTTTACCGCCGCGCGCCGTTTTCGGTTATGGCGAAAGACGGCATGCTTTTTGTCGACGGCAAAGAGGTGAAGTTTTTTCAGGAAAAAGACCCGGCGCAATTGCCATGGAAAGATTTAGCTATTGACGTCGTCGTGGAATCCACCGGCTTCTTCACCGACTACGACAAGGCGAATGCGCACATCACCGCCGGTGCGAAACATGTCGTCATCACCGCACCGGTCAAAAAAGAGTCTCCGCTTGGCGCGACGGTGCTCATGGGTCTCAACGAAGACCGGTTTGCCGGCCACAAGATAACCTCGAACGCCTCCTGCACGACCAATTCCGCAAGTTCAGTCATCGCCATCCTTGATGCGGCTATCGGCATCGAAAAGGCGATACTTTCAACGACGCATGCATACACGGCGAGCCAGTCACTCGTCGACGGCCCCTCGAGAAAGGATATGCGGGAGGGAAGAGCCGCGGCACAAAACATCGTGCCGACCTCGACCGGCGCCGCCATCGCGGTCACACAGGCATACGAACCGCTCGTTAGGAAATTCGACGGCATTTCACTACGCGTGCCGGTGCCGGCGGGATCAATCTCGGACATCACCTTCATCGCAAAGCGCCCGACAACGAAAGAAGAGGTGAATGACGTACTGCGCGCCGCCGCAAAGGATCCCCACTGGAAAGGCATTTTTTCGGCAAGCGACGAAGAACTCGTGTCCTCGGACATCGTCGGCGAGCCGTGCGCTTCGATCGCCGATCTCGGGATGACCCGCGTCGTCGACGGCAACCTCGTCAAAGTACTCGCGTGGTACGACAACGAAATGGGCTACACAGAGTCGCTCGTGCAGCATGTCTTAGCGGCGGGGAATCATTGACAAAACACGCTGCTTGAGTAATATGGTCTATGAAAGGGGTGTCCCAGGAGTGGGCGCCCCCCCTTTCTTTTATGGGGTCTTTTCTTGCCGTCTTTTCATACTTCCGGTCAGCTACTATCAGACGTTCGGGAGCAATAACCTTAAGAAGTTTCTCGTTCTTTTTTGTAAAATTATCTCTAATTGCTCCTCCTATTAAGTCCGAGGGCGAATTTTAATTAATCAAAGATTTTTGCCCCTTTTCAAATTCAAATATCTCCGAGTTCCGTATAAGCAGGGTTCGGTTTGTCGTGTAGCTGAGGCCTTTATTAGGTTGGGCCTCGAATCCAAGGTACACGCAGCTCACTCCTCTCCGACGAACTTCGCTGATGGCGGGCTGGAGATCTGAATCGGAGCTACCAAGGATAATTTCTTTTACCTTCTTATCGCAAGATAGACTTACCATATCAACTCCAATTTTTACGTCCACGCCTTTTTCTCTGAAAACGAGAACTTTCTTGCCGCCCTGCCCATCCTCCCATTGTCCCCGCACACGACCGGAAAGAATGACCTCAAAACCCGATTTCTCCAGATGATCTTTAAGAAAGCGCTGCTCCTCGATAAGTTGTTTTGACTTATCTCGACTGTCTTCATGCTCCTTGACTCGGGCGAAATAAAAAACTTTTCGGTCTATCGCGAGGCCTCCCAAGACCTTATCTAAGAGGCCTTTAAAATCGTATTCGTGCCAGACTGGGCGCTCCTTTTCGGCGTCTTTATAAATGCTCTTAATCTTGCCTTTGAAGTTTTCCCCGTCTATCAATAAGACCGTTTCCATTGCGCCCTATTCTAGCAGGTCAGGGGCCCTATATAACGAAACTCCGGCGAGCCTTTCGGCCAGCCGGAGCGGGTATGCCCCTACTTTACGCGATTGGGTATGAGGTGTCAATGAAGTACTTGGGGACACCACAAACCGCCCAGTTTTCCTTTACGGGCGAGGCCGATCAAGCAAGTTCTTGCTCAAGCAATTCTTCCCGAAAGTATAAAAAGTCGAAGCCCCGCCTTGCGGCGGGGCTTCTCGGGGGCCTAGTGGCCATTTGTACGAGTAGTGTATACCCACCCCACCTGAATTTCAAGTGAATAGCGGCTACGGTATGGAGGTTTTTCTCACAACGGCCTTAGTGCCAATGCTATACTTTTGCCATGAATCTTCCCCGGAGCGACAAAGAAGTCGGGAACACAGAGTCGCTCGTGCAGCACGTGATTGCCGCCGCCCATGCCTAAAGTTTATTTCGCGTCCGATCACGCCGGATTCGACCTCAAGAATGCGCTTATCGAACACGTGCGCGCGCTCGGGTACGACGTCGAGGATATGGGCGCATCAGTCCTCAACAGCGAAGACGATTATCCGGATTTCATAACACCGTGCGCGAGGAGGGTGGCAGCGGAACAAGGCTCGTTTGGCGTCATCATCGGCGGGAGCGGACAAGGCGAAGCGATGGCGGCGAACCGCATCGCCGGTGCACGAGCGGCGGTCTTCTACGGAGAGCCGCCGCACCCGCAGACGGATGCGGCGGGCGCGGTGCTCGACATGAGCACCTCGATTCGTGCGCATAATGACGCGAATATCCTCTCGCTTGGCGCGCGCTTCCTTTCGCAAGAGGATGCACAAGCCGTCGTCGAACGCTTTCTCACGACGCCCTTTTCGGGCGCGGAAAGGCACCGCCGCCGTCTTGCGAAATTCTAGAGGAGGTATACTTGGCGCATGGACTTCGTCGTCCCGGCCGTGCTGCCAACCTCGCACGAAGATCTCGAAAAGAAACTCGCGCTCTTCGCCCAGCTCCCCTCAGTAAGCCGGGTGCAGATCGACGTTGTTGACGGGAAGTTCGCCTCACCCGCGTCCTGGCCGTACAGCGCACCCGCCGAGCTGCATGACATGATCGAGCGCGGCGAGATGCTTCCCGATACTCAGTGCCTCGAGTACGAAATCGATCTCATGTGTTTTGACGCCGAAGCGGCTGCAGGGGACTGGCTCGCACTCGGCGCCACGCGGCTCACTTTTCATGCCGAAAGCATAACCGACCTGCCGCGGCTTCTCGCGTCTTTGCGAAAGCGGTATGGCGGCGGTACCGATCTCACCCTCTCATCCCTCGTTTCTTTCGGGCTTGCGTTGAACGTCGGGAGCGACGTGGCGCTTATCGAGCCCTGCCTCGGGGAAATCGAATACGTACAATTCATGGGCATAGCAACTATCGGCAAACAGGGCCAGCCATTCGACCGGCGCGTGCTCGAGAACGTGCGGATTTTTCACGAACGACATCCGGAGGTTCCCATGCAAGTTGACGGCGGTGTCTCAGAAACGACCGCGAAAGAACTTCTCGCACTCGGCGTCTCAAACCTCATTGCCGGTTCCTCCATCCTGCGCGCTAAAGACCCGGCCGCCGCCGTCAGAGCGTTTGAGGCGCTTCGCAGCCCCTACGGCGTGTAAGTGATGGGTTATACTGAAATCCATGGAGACATGGATCGTTACGGAGGGAATCACGCGAGAAAAATTGCGTGTGCTCGCGCATGAACAGTACGGCACTGTCATCAAGGCAGTCGTGGACGTAGAGCAAAACATCATGGGAGTCGGCGGAGAATTGCATGTTGACATACAGTCTCTGCTTATCGAGAAGGAACATTCCCGCGGCGATACGACCTGGGGCATCAACCTATATCTCGATAAAACCGGCGATGATTTCATCGAGTTCGATTCAATGGTCAATTTAAAGCCTGCATCCGGGAATCGTTCTCGCAGCGTCGAAGATCCGGTGCTGCGTGAACGCATCCGTGCTGTCGTCGACACGCTCGTTGCATAGCATGGCCGTCTCACACGATCGCTGGTTCACTCTCTCGCTCGCCGAACAACTCGGCAATGTGGGAAGTGAAGTCGGGCGCGCGGCGAAGTGGCAGGGCAAGGATGAAGAATCATTTTGGGGCGCGGTAACTCGCGCTCTCGAGCTCCTTGACCTCACGCGCGAGGACGCGCGATGGAGAAAGCGTCGCCTCGAACTAAACCGGGCGCGCGAGACATTTTCCGATGCAGTACTTGGCGGGAAGGAATATAAAAGCTCGCTTGCCGACCTGGAGCGCTACTTTATGCAATTCGCGCTCTATGCTTGCCGAGCGCATTAGTTTCTTTCCCCAAGGGAAATTGCGGGTATTTTCTGATATATACTGGGAACATGGCGCTCACGGACACAGAAGTTTCGATGCTTGAGAAGAAAGCCGAGGAAATCCGGGAAACGATAGTCACCATGCTCGTCGCCGCGGGGAGCGGGCACACGGCCGGCCCTCTCGGCCTTGCGGACATTTTTTCGGCATTCTATTTCCATATCCTCAATCACGATCCGCGAAATCCCGATTGGGAGGAACGCGACCGGCTCATACTGAGCAACGGTCACACAGTACCGGTGCGCTACGCGGCGATGGCGCACGCGGGCTATTTCCCGGTTGCGGAATGCCTCACGCTGCGGAAATTCGGCAGCCGGCTCCAAGGGCATCCGGAACGTCTGCGCCTTCCCGGCCTTGAAACGACTTCGGGGCCTCTCGGCGAAGGGCTCTCGCAGGCGGCGGGCATCGCCCATGCGCTCCGTATGGACGACAAAAAGAATCGCGTGTACTGCATGATGAGCGACGGCGAGCAAGAAGAAGGGAACACTTGGGAAGCGGCGATGTTCGCAGGGAAATATAAACTCTCAAACCTGACCGCGGTCATGGACCGGAACAACATCCAGATCGACGGCATGACGGAGGAAGTGATGCCGCTCGAGCCATTAGCGGACAAGTATCGCGCGTTCAATTGGCATGTGCTCGAAGTGAACGGCAATGACATCACCGCATTCATCGAAGCTGTCGAGGAAGCGAAAGCGATCTACGAAAAGCCGACCCTCATCGTTGCGCACACAATTCCCGGCAAAGGCGTGCCGGAAATCGAGTTTGATTACCGCTGGCACGGCAAGCCGCCAACGCAGGAGGAAGGAAAGCGGTTTTTGAAAGAAATCCGCACCCTCGGCGGACGGGTACCAGGCGACTATGCTTAACAACAATGCACATCTCTCCGCAAAAGTGTTTGCGGATGACATTGAACAAGCGCCCACCCGCGACGGCTTCGGACACGGGGCGGTTGAGGCGGGGAAGGCCGATTCGAACGTGGTCGTGCTGTGCGCAGACCTCGCCGAGAGCACGCGCGCCGAATGGTTCCAAAAAGAATTTCCGAAACGATTCGTTGAAATGGGCGTTGCGGAACAAAACATGGCGACAGTCGCCGCCGGGATGGCGGCGGCGGGGAAGGTGCCGTTCATCGCAAGCTATGCGGCATTCAATCCGGGGCGCAATTATGAACAGATCCGCACCACCATCGCGCTCAATGAGCGACATGTCATCGTGTGCGGCATGCATGCGGGCGTTTCGGTGGGGCCCGATGGCGCGACGCACCAGATGCTCGAGGACCTGGGCATGATGCGCATGCTTCCCCACATGACGGTCATCGCGCCGGGAGATGCCGAAGAAGCGCGCAAGGCGGTTGTCGCGGCAGCTAAGCATGACGGGCCGCTATACCTGCGTTTCGGACGCGCAAGTACGCCGATTTTTACGACTCTAGAGACGCCGTTTCAGATAGGTAAAGCGCTCACGCTCTGGGAGTCGCAGGCGCCGCACGTCGCGATTCTTTCGACCGGTTCTCTGAGCTACGCGGCGCTTACCTCGGCGCGCTCGCTCGAAGAAGAAGGTATCCAGAGCATCGTGCTTCATGTGCCCACGGTGAAGCCGCTTGACGGGGCGGCGGTGCTGGAGGCTGCTCGCCGCGCCGGCCGCGTCCTCACCGTCGAGGAACACCAAGCAGCGGGCGGTTTCGGAAGTGCCATCGCAGAGCTTCTCGCAGAGCGCCACCCGGTACCCGTGCACCGGCTCGGCATCCAGGACACATTCGGTCAATCGGGCGAACCGGAAGAACTTCTCCGGCACTACGGACTCGACGCGTCTCATATACAAAAAGCCGCGCGCGCTATGCTTCGTGTACAATGAGAATATGAAAGACAGAATAAATTCTTATTTCGCCATACTGCTCATCACCATCGCAGGCGCGGGCGCGAGCCTGATCATCGTGCACGTCGCGAACACGACTGCGTTTGGCAGTACGGTGAGCGGCAGTGAAAGGAGTTATGCGCCGCTCCAGCGGTCGCTCTTGAAACGTTGATTCAAAACGCGCTAACTTTGTACTCCGGAGGTGCATCCTCCAAGTATTTTTCTATCGCCTCGCGAGAGAGAAGGCCTTTTTGCGCGCCGATTTCCTGTACGACCGACATCGAGTTCACCGGTCCCCACCGGAGCGCTTCGGAAAGAGGTTTGCCGAGCGCGAGTGCGACGACAACGGTCGACGTCGAAGCATCACCGGCACCCGTGCGGTCAAGCGGCGGTTTGGGGTCCGGATACATGGGCACTTTCAACATTGCTTCGCCGTCATAAGCGTACGCGCCGTTCGGGCCGTCGGTAATGAGCGCGATTTTCGGACCGAGCGCGCGCATGCCCACAAGCAGTTCTTTTATATCGGTCTCGCCGAGCTCCAGAATGCGCTCGGCCTCTTCTTTGTTGCAGGCGACGAGTTCCGTCGCGCCGTACAACGAAGCGAGTTTTTCCTTTCCCATGGACATCTGAAACGTGCCGGGCTGGAACGCGAGTTTCGTTTCCGGATGCGCCCGCAACCACACAGCGAGCTCGCCATGGAACGCTTCCGAGCGCTCGCCGGCGGAGGAAAGATAGATCCATTTGGGCGGTGCGAACCCTTCGGGGAGGACATACGGATACGCTTCATGCCGGATGAGGATCGTGCGTTCGGGTCCATACCACAGCACATAGTGGTGGTTCGTCGGAATGCCCTCGTTGACGGTCACATAACTCGCATCAACGCCCTCCTGCGCGAAAGCGGCAAGCACCTGTTCTCCAAAGCGGTCCTTCCCGACATTTGAAATGAATCCGGAGGAGAGACCCAGGCGCGCGGCGGCCACCGCCGCATTTGCCGCATTGCCCACGCCCGGCACGAGAACCGAAAACTCATACGGAATCTTATCGCCCCATTTCATCGAGATGGTGCAGTTTTCGTTATTGCTATCGCAGTTGATGCGCGCTTCCTCAAGCCGGATAAACTCATCAACAGTCGTGTCGCCAATGGCGATGAAGTCCATAGGCAAAGTGTAGCATGGCCGCGCCGCGCCCGCGTGATACAATGAAAAGATGAATGATCTTGTCGCAACCGCGCGCTCTTTTTTCGCTCCCGGTAAAGGACTGCTCGCCGCGGACGAAAGCGTGCACACGGCGACCGCGCGCCTCGCTTCCTACGGCATCCCGACGAGCAGCGAGATGCGAAGACAGTACCGCGATCTCTTTCTCGGCACTCCCGGCATCGAGGAAACGCTCTCAGGAGTCATTCTGTTTGAG
>JAJYCP010000001.1 GCA_021778295.1 bacterium | reverse complement strand
CGTCACCCGCTTTGCGCCATCACCGACCGGCTTCATGCATATCGGCGGCGTACGGACGGCCTTGTACGCATGGCTTTTTGCGCGCAAGCATGGCGGACGATTCATTTTACGCATCGAAGATACCGATAAGGAACGCGAGGTCGTCGGTTCGATTCCGCACATCATTGAGTCACTTACCTGGTTCGGTATCGAATGGGATGAAGGGGTTGACCGCGGAGGCCCGCATGCGCCCTATCTGCAGTCCAAACGGCTTGAACTCTATCGCACGTATGCGCAGAAACTTATTGCCGCGGGCCATGCTTACCCCGATCCGTATTCAGAAAGCGAACTTGAGACACTCCGCAGTGAAGCCGCTGCAAAGAAACAGCCGTTTCTCTTCCGCGATCACCGTCCGGCGATGCCGCGACCGTGGGATGGCAGACAGCCACTTCGTTTCCGCGCACCGAGGATCGCACGTTACCAGTGGAATGATCTCGTGCGGGGACGGCTCTCGGCGGGGGAGGAGGCAATCGATGATTTTATCCTTATAAAAAGCGACGGATACCCCACCTACAACCTGGCGCATATTGTCGATGACATCGAAATGGGCGTGACGCACGTGATGCGCGGTGAGGAGTTCATCTCCTCAACGCCAAAATTTCTTTCTCTTTACGAAGCGCTTGGCGCGACGGCACCCGTGTTCGCGACGATGCCGGTCATCCTCGGCCCCGATGGAAAAAAGAAATTGAGCAAACGCGACGGGGCAAAAGATCTTTTGGACTATCGTGCCGAAGGGTACCTGCCTGAGGCCATGATGAATGTTCTTGCGCTTGTCGGATGGAACCCGGGTACCGATCAGGAATTCTTTTCAAAAGACGAGTTAATCGCCGCGTTTGACCTCAGCCGCGTACAGGCATCGGGCGCTCATTTCGATGAAGTGAAACTCCTCACGACCAATCAACACTGGATGCGGACGCTCTCCGATGAAGAGTTCATCGCGCGCGGAGATTTCCACGCCGCCGATATGGGGAAACTTCATGCCGCCGTCCCGCTTTTGAAGGAACGCGCGCGGACGTTTCAGGAGGCGCGGGACATGCTTGGGGGTGAGCTCGCCTGCCTCTTTGAGAAGCCAGTCCTTGACCGGGGGAAACTCATTGTAAAAGAACCGACGGATCGCCCCGGTATGACGAAATCCGCCCTGGAAGGGCTCCTAGAGCTCGTGCAAGCCCTTCCAAGCGGCGTTTCTGCCGGAACGGTTAAAGAGACGCTTATGCCGCTCGCCGATGCGCAGGAGGAAAGAGGGAAGGGTGGCCGAGGCGCCGTTTTGTGGCCTTTGCGCTATGCGCTTTCCGGACAGGAACGTTCGCCAGACCCGTTTACGCTTGCCGCACTCCTTGGCACCGCGGAGACGATTTCGCGCATACGTGCCGCTATTGCTATACTCGAGGAATGAGACGCGCGCGCAGAACCGGTTTTTTGATTTTTTTAGGATTTTCAATCATCGCATCCGCATCTGCGGCTCATGCTCAGTCGGTTACGAATCTTCAAGCTCAGATTGACGCTCAGGCTCAACAAATGAACTCGCTTAAAGCGGATATCGCCGCCTATCAGAAACAGATCAACATACTCGCTGCGAAGAAAAATACACTGCAATCGACTATCAGCTCGATGGCCCTCTCTCAAAAACAGCTCGCCATAAAAATCAGGATGACCCAGAACGAAATCGATTCCGCTAATTTACGGATACGGGAACTTACGCTTTCTATGGGCGACAAGGAAACGTCCATCGCCGCCGATCAGATCGCGATCGGGAAGGCGCTCCAGAACGTCGCGGAGAACGACCAATCTTCTTTCATCGCCATGATCATTTCCTCGAATTCCTTGCGCGATGCGTGGCAGGCCGTTGATGACGCCGTCCAGTTCAATAGAGCGCTTGCAAACAACATCAGCAATTTACGCGCCGTACGCACGACGCTTGCGGCGAATCGCAGCCAAATAACCGCGATGAAAACGAACCTCCTGTCCTTGCAATCGCAATTGACCGCCCAAAACAGATCGCTTACCGAAAGCAAAATTGCGCAGCAGCAATTGCTCGCGCAGACAAAAAACAGCGAATCAAATTACCAAAGACTTCTTGCAGCAGCGCAAGCGGAACTGGAAAGCTTTTCGACTTTCGTCACGGCCGCCGGCGGTTCGAAACTTCTCACGAATCAAACCGTGTGCGATGCGTGGGGATGTTACTACAACCAGCGCGATGCGCTCTGGGGCAATATTCCTATCAACGGTACGAAATACCGCTTTGCGAGCGACGGGTGTCTTGTGACCGCCATGGCAATGGTCTTGACGCACTATGGGTATCGCAATGTGACGCCTCTTACGATAAATTCAAATCCCAGCAATTTTGCGGCCTATTATCCGGCACTCCTCCTTTTCACGACGTATGTGGACGGTATTTCCGCAACTCGCATAGCCTCGACGATCGACGCGACGCTTTCAACCGGTAATCCGGTCATCGTCGGACTCCGAGCATATGGCGGCACTCATTTTGTGGTCTTAGTCAGCGGCCAAAGAGGCAATTACATTATGCGCGATCCGTACGTCGCAAACGGCAACGACATCAGTTTTTCAAGCCACTATGCCGTCAGAAACATTTATGCAGTCGAGAAAGTGATTATTCGTTAGAACCCATTTCAAAACGCCGCTCGGGTATGCCGCAGGAAAGGTACGCCGTCTTTTTCTGCTGAAAAAGCGTCTCGCTCTCGCCTCGTCAGGCTCCGAGAGCCCTTTCCTGCGGCATACCCCTCGCGTCGTCTGGAGTTTTGAGAGGGGTTCTCTAATAAATTCATATCAAAACTTCGTATCCCGAGTTCTCCAAAGGAGGAGGCACGCGTAGGTTCGGTACGGGGACCATTTCCCCGCGATTGCAAGGAGCGTGCCGCGCGGGGAATCTTTTGGCAGGTGATAGATCGCCTCCATCGCGCGGACGAGGCCGAGATCGCCCGATGAAAAGACATCTTCGCGACCGAGCGCAAACATCATAAACATATCAACTGACCACGGACCGAGACCCCATAGGTTCATAAGCGTACGCGCCGCTTCCGTTTCGGGAAGTGCTTTCAATGCGAGTAAATCAAGCGTGCCACTTTCAATTGCGCTGGCGATTGCTTTGAGCGTTTTCGTCTTCGCACCCGAAAGCCCGGCTTGACGAAAAAGCGAGGGCTTCATTTTGAGGATCGAAAGGGAAGTCAGGCGACCCCGACATGCCGCCCGTACGCGTGCAAGGATAGTGTCGGCGGCGGCGGTCCCCAACTGTTGTGCGATGACGATCGAGACAAGCGCTGCAAACAGCGCGGCACGAGTACGCTTCTCAGGAAGACGCGCCGGGAGGGAACGATGGTGGAACCTCGTCACCCTGTAGAAATAAGGATCGGCTTGCTTTAAGTGCCGGAGCGCGGCGGCTTTTCTCGTCATGCCGAGATACTAGCACCGGACGTAACCCGCTGTATAATAGAACCGTCCATGTTCAAACTCATTTTCTGGATGTTCGTATTGTTCCTCGCTCTATCATTTTTCGGTATCTCCATTCAGAAGATAATCGATTCACCCGCCGGACAGGCGAATCTTGCTTACATTGTGCAGATACTCACCCAGGCCTGGCAGTGGCTTGCCGTATACCTCCAGCGTCTTACCTCTGCCGTGCGCAGTATATGAATAGGATAGAGGGAGGAAGTCGCAAAAGATACATTGTGCGACATACATATATCCAACAAAAGAGATATTCCCTATTTCTTGAGCGCGATAATGATAACCTGAAGAAGGCTGATGATTGTGCTCATGAATCCGGTCCAGAATGCGTAGATTTCAAGACGTTCGACAAAATGTTTGTTCCTTTTCATATAAAATAGGGTATCACGAGGAACCGGCCTATGGAAAAGTTTTGCCCGCTTTCTTCCTCACTTCCCTGCTTATTTCAATATCCAAACAACTAACGTCGCAAAAGAAATAAGCATGGAAAGAAAACCGGTTAAGACTGCGTAAATCTGGAGCTGCCGAGTGCGCGCATCGCGCTTTCTGCTTTTCAACGCCTTCCCAAGAAGGCGCTTTTGGCTGTAATCAAGACCGGACATGTCCTTAGCAGGAAACGTTCGCAATAATGTAATCGTACGCTTCGTCGACCGAATCAACGAGCCGGTACAGTTCCATATCCTCCTTATTGATTGCCTTATGCTGCCGATAGAGCGTCTCGGCAATGAATGCGAGAAGCGGTTCCCAATAGTGCTTCCCGAAAAGGATGATGGGTACTTTGCGGATTTTTTTTGTTTGCACGAGTGTTACGATCTCAAAAAATTCATCAAGGGTACCGAAACCTCCCGGGAAATAGACGTAAACCTCGGAAGCGTATGCGAGCATGACTTTGCGCACGAAAAAATGGTCGAAACTGAATCGGGTGGTGAGATAGGGGTTGTAGGTCTGCGCGTCCGGCAGATTGATATTGAGCCCGACTGAAGTTCCCCCCGCTTCAAAAGCTCCTTTATTTGCGGCCTGCATGACCCCGGCGCTTCCGCCGGTAACGACAGCGAAACCTTTTTTCGCAAGGCGGCCGGCCAGCTCGGTCGCATCTTTATAAACCTCGTCTTCAAAAGAGGCGCGGGCGCTGCCGAAAAAAGACGCAGCGAGTCCGCAACGGCTGATAACGTCGAATCCTTCAACGAATTCTGACATTATTTTAAAGACGCGCCACGATTCTATTTTATTCGGCTTACAGACGAGCAGCGGACGATCTTCGGGCATCGTACGCTGTCCCTCATGTATCGCTTTCGTAAGCCGTTCGGCCGTCTCCCGGTGTTGTTGCCCGGAAGTGTGCACGACGGGCGTATCGCGCGTAAGATCCTCGTTCATATGTCGTAGTGTAACAAATTAAAGACCGGCGCAATTTGCCGAAGGCGTATAACCCGCTGAGCGTGCGGATGCGGCGGAGGCGAACCAGACTTTATGCGTTTCCGCGATACGCTCCGCGCCCGCGCACCAAGGGAAATAATATTTTGTCCCGTTTTTCGAAGCGATCACTTGTTGTCCGGACGTGGTCGAAGCAACGAACGAGGATGCCTGAAGCGTCGCGCTGCTCCTTTGCGCAGCCGCGTCCACGCCGGTCAGATATCCAAGACCGAAACTCAAAAGCGAAGCAAGTATGAGAATAACGATAATGAGCACATCTCGCGGTATGCGTGCAAGGAGGCCTTTGCATATCTGGCGTGTTTCTGCTATAGTCATCGGGTCTTAACTATACCATTATGGCATCAACCAAAGCTGGCGGATCGGCGAAAAACCTCAACGATTCAAACCCGAAATATCTCGGAGTGAAGCTTGCTGACGGTGCCGCTGCCCGTCCCGGCATGGTCATCGTCCGCCAACGCGGCACAAAGATTGAGGCGGGCAAAAACGTAAAGGTCGGCCGCGATCATACCCTCTTTGCGCTCACCGCCGGCACCGTTGCTTTCCGCACGCGCCGTAAAAGATGCTTTGACGGCCGTCTCATCAGCAAAAAAGTAGCTGACGTCGTCTCGTAGCGTTACTGGAATCGTTCAGAACCGCCCGCTTCGGGCTGATGGCAGCACGACCGGTTTACATCGGCTTCTGAAAATGCTGCCAGTCCTTACGGAGCCAGTCGCCGCCCCACTGCCAGCCGCGCGATTTGAAAAGTGCAGCAATTTCCTCGGTTATCGTTCCCGGTCTTCCGACATCGTAGCGGGCGCCGGGAGGAACGACTTCCCCATCGTATTGGGTATATGGATTGAGGGCGGGATTGATATCAAGCGCCAACCCATACGAATGATTTGAGAGGCGATTTGTTCCGTGTATGAGCCGGTAATTGAATGCCGACGTATTGTTTGCGGCCATGGAAACCGCATCGTCCCATCCGTAGGCGACGATGGGAATAACCTGTTCGATTTGAAAACGTATCTCGAGCAATCTCATGAAGAGCTGTTGCACTTCCGCGGCGACTTCCGCGTGCACGACTAACTGCCCTTCACGAATTTCTTTCTCGAAAGAGAGATAGGGGACGCTTACGAGTACGAGCGTCTCTCTGATTTTATCCGGGATTTCTTTCCCGGCGAGGGCCTCGTCAAGACTCATGCTCAGTGCGTACGGTACCGGAAACGAGCACGATGCCCATACGTTACGCGTCAGCCTCGATGAGGATGGAAAACGTACCGAATGAATCCCCGGTGGCAACGGGAACGGCGAACGTGCCAAGCTCCTTGATCGGCTTCTCGAGCTTCAGAGCATGTTCGGGAAGTTCCACGCGCACCTGTTCTTTTATCGCTTGTATGATTTCAGACTCCCCTACTGCATCGTAGAGGTGGCCTTTTTCGTTCGCTTTTGCTTTGATAACGACACGCGCCGCGGCAAGCGCCGCAAGATTCTGTTCGATGAGCTTCGCCGTAAGTTCCTTACGGGCCAACGATTGTTTCTCCCTTTCGTGTGCCTCTTTTGCAGCACTTTTTGTCGCGGAAACCGCAAGTTTTTTCGGGATGAGGTAGTTGAGCGCGTAACCGCCCAAAACTTCAACCGTTTCGTGAGCGCGCCCGATGCCTTTTACATCTTTCGTCAGGATGACTTTCATAGAGGACCATCCTACGCTATCAGGAACCCGTAGTCAAAAACTGGACCGCACGCGCCATTTGCGGATCTTTTTTTGCGGCGATGTCCGCCTTTGTAATCGGTACGACAATGTCCGGCGTGATACCGTTGCCCATAATCCAATGCCCGGCGGGAGTAATCCAGCGTGCAACTGTTATTTTGAGCGAACCACCATCGAGATTCATCAGCGTCTGCACGGAACCCTTGCCGAAAGAACGCGTACCGATCAGTGTCGCTCTATGCGTATCTTGCAGGGCGCCGGCGAGTATTTCGGAGGCGGAGGCGGATCCGCCGTCGATGAGCACCACGACTTTTGTGCCCGCAGGCAAGTCGTTATAGCCGAGACTGGTATGCACGCGGTTCGGTTCCTTGCCGCCGAAATCTTCGGTCACGACGGTCGCGCCTTTGGGGAGAAAATGACTTGCGATATCGACTGCGGCATCCAAATAGCCGCCCGGATTGCCGCGCAAGTCGATGACGAGCTTCCGTGAGCCTGAGGCCTTGAAGCGCGCGAAAGCCTGGTCAAAGAGACTTGCGGAATTGGCGGTAAATTCATAGAGCGCGATATGATACACGCCGGTCTTTGCATCGTAACCGTCTTCGATCTCGGGCACCTGAATGATGGCGCGAACCACTTTGATATCAAGCGTTTCGCTGCCGCGGATGATGGTGAAATCGACCGTCGTACCGACAGGACCGCGGATTTCGTTCACTGCCGCATCGATTGAAAGACCATTGGTTGATGCGCCGTCAATGGCTGCGATGATATCCCCCGCTTTGATGCCGGCTCTTTCAGCGGGCGTTCCTTTCAGCGGTGCGATAACGGTCAGAACATTATTTTTTATATCAATTTCCATACCGACACCTGCAAAACTTCCTGAAATATTTTCGGCGAACGCCTTCGCTTGCGCAGGGGGAAAGAAGACCGTGTACGGGTCGCCATAGGAGGCGGCAAGACCTTGGATTGCGCCGAAGATTCTGTCTTGAACCGAAGGGAGCGTTGAAGAAGCATGGGTAACGACATAGTTCGCTTGCAGCGCGTTCCATGCCTCCCAAAAATCAGTGAGATCGACCCCTGGGGCCGGTGTCGGATCGAGCCCATCGCCGAGAAGCGGGATGTGCGTAACGACGGACGCTGCGGAACCGTTTGCGCCCATAAAGATCCCCGCACCGAAAGCGACAGCGGCGACAAGCGCGAACGAGATGCCGCGCACTGCGATACTGCGCCCGCGGCTATAGGTTTTCGAGGGTTCCATCGTAGCGCACAGTGTAGCACTGCAAGTGGAGCGGTGTACAGCACGCATGGTATCCTACATGCATGATATCCCGGCATGAGTACCGAGGTGGCGTCTGGGTGGACCTCGAACAACCGAACGAAAGCGAGATACGGGACCTGGCGCATGAATTTTCAATCAGCGAACGTATCGAGACGGAGCTGCTCTATCCCACCCCCGCGCCGCTTGTCGCAAGCGATGCTGGTGCCACCTTCCTGGTACTCCATTTCCCGGCTCAAGGCGCGACAGAAGGCGAGACAAAAAACCAGGAAATCGATTTTGTCATTGGCAATCAATTCATCTTGACCGTACGCTATGAAGTTGTCGCACCTTTGCATCACCTAAAAAAAATCCTTGAGGCGCAAAAGCTCGTTAACGGACATGCCGCCATCACCACCGACGTCCTGCTTGAGATTCTTTTCGCTCACCTGTACGCATCGGTGCGCGACCACGCTAATCACGTTGCAGGCCGCCTCGCTCGCGTAGAGCAAGACATGTTCGACGGTCGTGAGCGCACGACCGTGCGCTTGATTTCAAATATCAGCCGCGAATTCTTGCACCTGGAAGCAATGCTTGCAAACCAAGAAGAACCGCTCGACCGTTTCCTGCAGACGCTCGCGGAACGTAACTTTTTCGACAGTTCGTTCGCCGAGCGCGTAGCACGCATCCTGGCCGAACGCACGCAAGTCGCACGCCTTGTCAATACAAACCGTGCGGTCGCGACCGAACTGCGCGAGACCAATAGCACGCTGCTTGAAGCGCGCCAAAATGAAATAATGAAAACGCTTACCGTAATAACGTTCAGCGTTCTTCCTCTCGAGCTTATCGCGCTTGTTTTTGGTATGCACGTTCCCGGGACGCCGCTCGAGCAGAATCCGGATGCGTTTGGGATCATTATTGCGCTTATGTTCGCCATCGTGGGCATTATGATGCTCTTCTTTGCGCGGAAGCGTTGGATTTTCTAGCCCATGGAATGGCTCCGGCGTATCCTTAAAAAGCAGATGCATGCCGCCGCTTTAGACGACCGTTCGTTGGCGCGCGTGTTTTTTACGAACACTCTTTCGGGCTCGAAAGAGCTTTTCGTACCGCTCAAACCCGGCATCGCGCTGATCTACTCCTGCGGCCCGA
Organism: bacterium; assembly: GCA_021778295.1. Lineage (GTDB taxonomy): Bacteria > Patescibacteriota > Minisyncoccia > Phycocordibacterales > Phycocordibacteraceae > C7867-001. The sequence goes on along the minus strand of JAJYCP010000001.1, from coordinate 123,088 downwards.
CGGTCTACAACCGCGCCCATATAGGAAATCTGCGCGCCTATGTCTTCTCCGATACGATCGCGCGCGTGTTGGAGGCCGCCGGCTATCGCGTACGGCGCGTCATCAATATCACCGACGTCGGCCATCTCGTGAACGATGCCGATGGAGGCGAGGACAAGATGACGGTGGGGGCGTTGCGCGAACACACGACGCCTGACGCGCTTGCGGCTCGCTATACGAAGCTCTTCATGGATGATCTCGTTGAACTGAATATCGCCACCGACGACATCCTTTTCCCGCGAGCAACCGGCTACATCAAGGAACAGATAGCATTGGCGAAGACGATCGAAGAAAAAGGTTTCGCCTACCGCCTGCCCGATGGCCTCTATTTCGATGTGCAGAAATTTCCCGGGTATGGAAAGCTCGGCGGCCTGGCGCATGCCCGACTTGAGGCGGGCGCGCGCGTCGCGGTGGCGGCCGGAAAGCGCTCCCCTGCCGATTTTGTCCTCTGGCGTACCGCGCGACCGGGAGATCTCCAGCAATGGGATAGCCCGTGGGGCCGCGGCAATCCCGGTTGGCATATCGAATGCTCGGCCATGATTCGCGCTCTCCTTGGACAAGAAATAGACATCCACACCGGTGGTGAAGACCATATCGCTATTCATCACAATAATGAAATCGCACAATCAGAGGCGGCAAACGGACGGCCGTTCGTCCGCTATTGGATGCATGGCGCTTTCCTTACGATGGGAGGCGATAAAGCCTCGAAGTCATTGGGAAATGTCGTCTACCTGTCGGAGGTCATTGAAAAAGGATTCTCCCCGCTTGCCGTGCGTTACTTTTTCCTCCAGGCGCATTATCGGACGCCCCTCTCCTTTTCCTTCGAGGCGCTTGCGGGCGCTTCGAGCGCGCTTGAACGACTGTGGAGACTCGCAAACGATATCGCACATGAATCAAAGCGCCACAGCGCGCGATCGGAGGCGCGTGAACGTTTTCTGGCCGCAATGCGTGACGATCTCGCGACACCTCAGGCTCTCAGCATCCTTTGGGACACGCTCCGGAGCGAAGAATACGCGCCGGAGGAAAAATGGGGGCTCCTTGAGGATGCTGACGCACACTTCGGCCTCTCGCTTCTTGCACCGCCTCCACTGGACGTATCAACGAAGGATGCGCCGGAAGATATTCTGAAAATGCTCGCTCAGCGCGAGGCGTCGCGTGTATCCGGAAACTTCGCAGAAGCTGACCGCATCCGAGATGCTATTTTGCACAGGGGATATCGTGTGGATGACGGGCCGCAGGGGCCGGTGTTGACTCGAGCTTCTTTTTGATACAATTGGCCGTAATGGCTGCCGCTGACCGCATCCCGCCCCAGTCTCTCGAGTCCGAGCGCGCGCTTTTAGGCGCCCTGCTCCTGAAACCCGAGGCTATTCATGATATTTCAGATCTTATCCGTCCCGATTCTTTCTATGCGGAAAAACATCGCCTCATATTCGGCTCTATGCGTGAGCTTGCGGAACGCGGCGAACCAATCGATCTCTTGTCGCTTTCCGAGCGTATGCAGGGCCAGGGTACTTTGGAGCGCGCCGGAGGGCGCAGTTATCTTGCCGAGCTTGCCGGCTCCGCGCCCGCACCGGGAAATTTCTCTTACTACGCCGAACTTGTCTCGCGCAAGTTCCTGATGCGTTCCTTGATCGATGCGGCATACGGTATTACCGAATCCGCGTATGACGATGCGCGCGAGACGATGGAAGTTCTCGATGAAGCTGAAAAAAGCATATACGCCATCGGCAATGCGTCCGCCGCACATAAATTCACCGCGATCGGCGATAAAATTCACGAAGCATGGGATCGCATCGAGGCGCTTTCGAAGAAAGAGGACGGTATACGCGGCGTTCCCTCGGGTTTCCCCGCTCTCGACAACCTCCTTTCGGGCTTCCACCCTTCCGATCTCGTCATCATCGCCGCCCGGCCCTCGATGGGGAAAACATCGCTCGCTCTTGATATCGCACGAAACGCCGCCGTACGCCACAACGTCCCCGTCGGCATCTTCTCGCTCGAAATGAGTTCCGAACAACTCATCGACCGTATGCTCGCCGCGGAATCCTTCGTCAACTCGTGGAAATTGCGCACCGGACAGGTGAAAGAAGAAGAAGATTTTGGCCGTATCCGCGACGCGCTCGAATCGCTTTCAAAAGCGCCTATTTTTATCGATGACAAGCCGGGGAATAATATCCTCTCGATGCGCGCGGTCGCGCGGAGGCTCAAACGGGAGCGCGGCATCGGGCTTATCATTGTCGATTACCTCCAACTCATGGCTCCGACGTCGACCAAGGCTTCCGACTCGCTTGTCCAGCAGGTAACCGAGATTTCCCGTTCGCTCAAATCGCTTGCGCGCGAGCTTTCCGTACCGGTCATCGCGCTCTCGCAACTCTCCCGCGCGGTGGAGCAGCGCGGCGGAAAGCCGCGCTTGAGCGATTTACGCGACTCCGGTTCCATCGAACAGGACGCGGACGTCGTACTTTTTATTCATCGCGAAGACAAGCGCAATCCTGAAAGTGACCGTCCGAACATTGCGGAGATCCTCATCGAGAAGCACCGAAACGGGCCGACCGGCATGACCGAGCTTTATTTCGACGAGAAGCGCGCCACCTTCCAACCGGTTGATAAGTCGGGATACGGCGAACTCGCGGCAGAGTTCTAACTATATGGCGCGTGTGGTCTATACGTATGGACAAAATTGATGAACTCGCACAGGCACTTTCCCGCCTTCCCGGCATCGGGCCGCGCCAGGGCAAGCGTTTCGTTTTTTACCTTCTTGCGGCTCCTCCTGCGGAGCGCGCGAAACTCGCGGAATTGATCGTGTCACTGGGTAAAAACGTACGACAGTGCCCCGAGTGTTTGCGTTTCTACAATGGCACGACGGCGACTGTCTGTGACTATTGTTCCGAGGGGAAGCGGGATGATTCGCTTCTGATGCTCGTAGAAAAAGATCAGGACCTCGCGGCCGTAGAGCGCGCCGGAACTTATAAGGGCCGTTACTTCGTGCTCGGCGGCGTACTCACCCTCTCCGGGAGGGGCGTCATCAGGGAAAAAGAGCTTCTACGGAGCATTGAGAAACGTTTGAAAACAGGATTGAAAGAAGTCGTGCTCGCGCTTTCAGCAACGAGCGAGGGCGAGCACACGACTGATCGTGTGCGAGAACTCCTCCAGTCCTATCGCGATCATGTGAAGGTCTCAGAGCTCGGCCGCGGTCTTGCGACCGGCAGTGAGCTGGAATACTCCGATGCCGAGACACTCCGCGCCGCGCTCACGAATCGTAAAGAAACCTAACCGCCGTACGATACGCAAAAAGCACCTCTGCGGGGTGCTTGTTGTTTTTTTGCGAAATAGACTAGAACTCATCTCAAACCCACATTTCCCCGCGAGGCGTATGCGGCAGAAAAAGACGGCGTACTCCTTCCTGTCGCATACCCGAGCGGGGGTTTGAGGTGGGTTTTAGTAGCGCTCCTGGACGAAGGTCAGAGCCTTCCCTTTCTTGTCCGCGCGGCCGGTGCGGCCGATGCGGTGCACGTAGTCCTCGTAGGTGGACGGAAGGTCGTAGTTGATGACGTGCGAGACGGCAGGGATATCAATGCCGCGTGCCGCGACGTCGGTCGCGACGAGCACGCTCACCTTCCCTGCCTTGAAGGCCTCCAATGCTCTCTGGCGCGCGCCCTGCGTCTTATTGCCGTGGATGCTCTCCGCGTGGATGTGGAGGCGCGAGAGCGCCTTGGCGAGCTTCTCCACGCCGAACTTGGTACGGCCGAAGACAAGCACGCGGCTGAAGTCGGAATTTTTAAGAAGTTCGACAAGCACATCGAACTTGTCTTTCCCACGCGGGATGCGGACGACATCTTGATCGACGCTTGAAGGAGTATCACGTCTTTTTACCGAGATGATGACCGGACTTGAAAGAAAATCGCCGATAAGCCGTTCGATATCTTTCGACATCGTTGCGGAGAAAAAGAGCGTGTGGCGTTCTTTGCGCATCATCCCGAGGATAGCGCGCATATCGTCGATGAAACCCATATCGAGCATGCGATCCGCTTCGTCGAGGACAACCGTGCCGAAACCGGAAAGATCGAGCGCACGGCGTTCCATGAGATCCTTCAAGCGCCCGGGGGTACCGATGACGAACGCCGGTTCATATCGAAGCATCGAGATTTGAGGTCCGATATTCGCGCCGCCGACCGCGACCATGCCGCGGAACCCGAGACCTTTTGCGAAACCGGCAAGCTCTTTTTCAATCTGCACCGCAAGCTCGCGGGTGGGTGCCATAATGAGAATGCGCTCCCCTTTTTGCCTCATAACCTTATCGATAAGCGGAATGAGGAAGGCAGCCGTCTTCCCGGTTCCCGTTTCTGCAAGACCGACGACATCCTGGCCCAAAAGAGCGTGCGGGATGGCTTTATCCTGGATAGGCGTCGGGAGATCGTAGCCCTTTGCGGCTATGTTCTTCTGCAACCTTTCATGTACCGCAAAATCTGAGAATTTGTGTTCGGGGACGAACACCGGCTCTTCGGTCGTGACGACCGTTTTATTCATGAACTTTGAGATTTCAGACTCCGTCTCGCCGAAAGAGCCGAAACCCTTGCGCCGCACCGGAGCACGGCCACGACGACCGTAGCCGCCGCGACCGGAACCGCCGTGATTGTCAAAACGCCCAGAGCCGCTCGGCCCGTCGCGCCTTGAGGGACGCGGCGAATATGGGCGTCCGCCGCTTGGCGAATGCGCGCCTGTCGATTGATGATTCCAACGCCCTACTTGCATAGAGTAATTTGCTAGGACAAATAAATAAGACAAATGAGAGCGAAAGCTCTCAAAGAAGCTCGCTCCGGGGAATGAGAGGCTTAAGAAATCGAGTCGATTTTCACCTTGAGAAGCGGCTGACGATGTCCGCGGCGTTTATAGTAGCGGCTCTTCGGTTTGTACTTCACTACTTCGACTTTCTTCCCCTTCCCGGCGAGAACAACGGTGCCCTTGACCTCTGCGCCCGTGATAAAGGGCGCACCGATGGTCGTGTCCGAGCCGTTGTCAACGAGGAGCACCTCGCCGAAGACAACTGTGTCGCCTTTTTTCAAATCTCCCGGGAGCTTTTCTATCGAAATAGTGTCGCCTTTTGAGACGACATACTGCTTCCCGCCGGTCTTGATTACGGCCACTTCCATAGTCTTTTCACTGTAGCATTTGTGGCCGTAAAAGACAAGGCCGCGCTACGAGAGCGCGGCCTGAAAGTACAGTGCAATTCAGTATGTCAATTGCGATTGGGTACTGGGTAGATAGGCTACCGGTTCCCCGCGGTCCATCTGAAAATACCTTGGCGGCACCGGTCCTTGCACGCGCAGGATGTAGAAGTTATGGGTGCCACGGGCGCTTTTCTTTTCACCCATGATGGTCAGCACTTTGTCTTTCCCATCCTGGCGGACCGCGACGACTTCGTAGGCATGTCCATTCGAGAGTAGGCCCGAAAGGGTCTCGACTCTGTCCTGGGCATACCCGTGCCCTGCGTACACGCAGATGAACGCGAAGGCTCCGAAACAAAATAGAGCGATGACGAAACTCGCCACTCTCTCCTCTTTGTCGCGATCTTTCGAAGCGGATACCCACAAGCAAACCAATCCGAGGATTGGAAGCCCGACGAGGGCAATGATGTTGTGGAAACTCAGATTCATTTCACGTTCTCCCGCGATTGACAAAGATCTCACCACGAGATCCTTTCCTCGTCTCTTATAGCATGAGAAGCTATTTTAGTCAATACCTGCGAGCGGCTTTTCAAGAAGTTCCGGCTCGATGCCCGCTTTTGTTTGGGTGATGCGGTAGACGTCTTTGTCTATCTTCCCAAGCTCTTTATAGCCATTGTTGTAGTGGTTTATGGAAGTTGTAAGCGAAGTACCAAGCTTGCGATAGAGTTCTTCATACGCTCCTATGTGCTTCCCGAGTTCCCCGACCCGCTGCCCGATCTCAACCGCTTTTTGTTCTATCTGAAGCGCCTTTAAGCCTTGCATGACCGTCTGGAGGTATGCGAGAAACGACGTGGGCGAGACGATGATGACCTTGTGCTTGCCTGCCGCTCTCTGAATGAGGTTCTCCTCGCCGTCTGATCCCTGTGCGCCGCCGACCTGGTTGGTCAGAAGATCGTAGTAAATTCCTTCAGAGGGGATGAACATGAAGGCGAAATCCATCGTCCCTTCTTCCGGACGGATATATTTTGCGGTTTCCTGGATGCGCAGCTTGAGATCGTTTATGAACGCTTTTTCGAGAACGGGCCGCTCGGCTTCGGACGCATGCACCATGCGATTGTAATTGTCGAGCGAGAACTTGGAGTCAATGGGGACAATCTTATCGTTCACGAAAACCGCCGCATCGACGATCTCGCCATTTTTGAACGGGTATTGCATCCGGTACATGCCGGGCGGCAAGACGTTCTTCAGTACGGTCTCGAGGTAGTACTCGCCGAGGATGCCGCGCTGTTTCGGGTTCTTCAGGATGTCCTGGAGATTCTGCAGTTGTTCGGCGAACCCCTGCGTCTGCCGGCCGATTTCTTTCACGGAAGTTACTTCCTGAGTAATTTCTTTGATGAGCCGCGCGGACTCGGAGAATTGGCGGTGGGAATTCTCCTGCATAGCTCTCGAAGATTCCGAAACGCGCGCATCGAGGGTACGCGCAAGCTCCTGCATCTGTTGCTGGAGAAGCACCATGCCGCCCGCATCCTGCGGGGACTCGCGGCGGCGCAGTATCACATACAGGCCGATGCCCTGCATAAACAGCAGAGCGAGGACGGCGAGGGCTATCGCAAGCGGATTCATGCGTATAGTATACTCTGCCGTATGACTATCCACGAAAATTTAAAACAGTCGATTCCCGAAGCGCTTCGCGCCCGGGACGAAGTGCGCCTGAGGACGCTTCGTTCGCTTGTTACCGCGATGACCAATGAAGTGGTCGCCAAAAAACGCAAACCCGAAGAAGTCCTGACCGATGAAGAAGCGATCGTCGTCATCAAGCGCGCGGCAAACCAGCGTAAAGACTCTATCGAGCAATTCGAGAACGCAGGACGTACCGATCTTGCTGAACCGGAAAAAGCCGAGCTCGCCCTGCTTGAAACCTATCTTCCCGTCCAGATGAGTCGCGAAGAGATTACGGCGTTCGCACGGGCAAAAATGGCAGAGCGTGGCGTCACGTCGAAAGCCGATGCGGGTGCATTCACCGGCGCTCTCATGAAAGAACTTAAGGGCAAGGCCGAGGGCAGCGAAGTGAAAGCCGTTGTGGATAGCTTGCTTTCTTAGCAGAATTAGTGTGTAATGGAGACGGACTTAAACGCAGAGAACCCGTATGAAAAATCCAGCAGAAGGAAGACCGTCAGCGGTACGGAGACTTATACAGGAAGCGGCGAGAGACAACCCCGATGCCATACAACGACACCGGAACATGTCCCGCAAGGGCGGCAAGGCGGCAGCAGAATCAAACCGCCTCAAACGGGAACAGCAGGAGCAAGAGAACGCGTTGCGGGCGGAGATACTTACAGAAGATGCAAAGAAAGTCGCCGTTGAGACTGCGGACTTGTATACCGAATCGGAAGAGGGTGACATCCTCCCGCCTGATCCACATGCACGGCACTGATGCGCGAACGGCTAAAACCGCTCGCGCATCTTCATACTTTCCTCCCCTGTCTTTTTTTGTTATAAAACACATACAGGCACACTCTGTAACGATCGTGCACCTGGGCCCTATCGTCTAACGGCTAGGACGGATCCTTCTCAAGGATCAAATCAGAGTTCGATTCTCTGTAGGGTCACACACTTCGCATAAAATAGGATACCTGCCCGTAAACGGATTATGCTTTTTGTTTCCATTTTTTCTCCTGACGGACGAGACGTGAGGCATCAGCGGAATTGGCGAGAAGCGCCTCTACGATTCGTTCGGTGCGGATGGATTGAGAACCTTTTACGAGAATGACATCGCCGGCGCGTACGATATCAGCAAGAGCAAGCGAGGCGGCGCGGGAGTTATCAAATGATAATACGTTCGAATCTCCGGAAGCGTGCGCGAACGCGCGAGCGCGAATACCCACTGCAACGATCAGGTCGGCTGCGGCATCCGCCACTGTGCCGATATGTTCGTGTTCCATCACCGAATAGCGTCCGAGTTCAAGCATGTCGCCGAGCACAGCGATGCGTCGGCGCGCACGCGGAAACGCTCTCAAGGTAGCGAGCGCTTCCTCAACCGCCGCTGGTGATGCGTTGTAGGAATCATCGATGATGATGGAATTGTTTTTCCCCGCAAGAAGCCGACCGCGGCCCGGTGGGGGTTCGTAGTTCTCAAGTGCTCCTAATGCCTCTGGAAGCGGGATGAGGAATGCGCGCGCGACCGCGAGCGCGGCGGCGGCCGGAAGAAGCTGTGTTTTTCCGACTGAGCCGCGTACGCACAGGCTGCCCTGTTCGTCTCCCACGAAGACGTCCGCGCGCATGCCGACGACATTTCCTTCATATTCATAGAAATCAGCGTTGCTGATGCGCACGGCGGCATCATCCGCGACGCCGTAGGAGATGACGTGCGCCTGGGTGCGCATCGCCATATCGGGTGCATAGGGATCATCGGCTGGGATGATGAGCGGCGCCGTGGGAGGGAGCGCGTATGCGGGAGAAAACTCTTCTTCTCGAACGGCTTCGGGCGAAGCATACGCCTCGACGTGCACCGGTATCTCGGGTAGGCGCGTTACCACGACCGTGTCCGGCGTTGCGATACGCAATATTCGGGCGAGATCGCCGGACCGGTCCGCGCCCGTTTCAAGTACAAGCATGTTCGGGTAATGATTCGGCAAAATGAGAAGCGCGATAGCGCTCTTCACAAGCGCTATCCACGCCAGAGGATTACCCCATGGGTTCCCTACCCCGAGAATGGTGAATGGAACGCCGAATTCGCTATTGAAACTCTTTTCGCTCTTGCGGACAAAAAAGCGCGCGGCGAGGACCGCCGCAACGGCGTCTTTCGTCGACGTCTTCCCCACCGAGCCGGTAACCATTACGATATGCGGCCGGTAGCGGCGCACCACGGCGCGTGCGAAAAGCCAGAGTACGATCGCAACGATTGATTTTAAGAAATTTTTCATGAAGATGTCGTGGTCGCAAAGCCGCGATCAGGTGGCACGTTATAATAATTTATAAGAAAATGCACGAGGTCAAGCAGCGACGTTGAGAGCGATTGCTCCGCATAGATGACGTGCTGGGGATCATCGGTGTAGAGGAGAATGATGAACCGCGGATCAAACGACGGGAAAAAAGCAACCTCGGAGTTAAAAAACTTATCGTTATAATACCCGCCGGTGGGTGTCGGCAATTGCGCCGTACCGGTTTTTGCCGCAACGGACATAGTCGGGATCCGCGCTGATACGCCATCGACGATGAGCGCCTTGTCCCAAAGCGCATCCATCATGACGGTTGTCTCACGCGCGGCCGCGGCGGAAAAAATCCGAGTGCCCTGACCCCAGTTCAACTGTTGAACGACGCCTGAATTGAGCCGTATCGCACTCACAAGGTGCGGGTTCACCATCACGCCATGATTGGCGATTGCGCCGAGTGCGCGGATCATTTGTATCGGCGTCACCGCAATCCCTTCTCCGAATGCAGCCGTGTCGTAATAAATCTGCTGAGGTTTATAAAGGTTCCCAATGAGTGCATCGGTCTCATTCGGGAGATCGATACCGGTCTTTTGTCCGAAGATTTTCGTGAAATATGCTCTAAATTTTTCTTGGCCGAGCTGCTCCGCTACCCACGAAGCGCCCACATTGAGCGACTGTTCGATGATCGTTTGCATGGGGATGATGCCATACGCTCCGTGCGATCTGTAATTCCAATTGCAAATGCGATTTCCATCGACGTGAATACAGCCGGTGTCGTTATACGTCGTCTGCGGCGTTACGACGCCGGCAGTAAGCGCCGAGGCCATCGTTATTGGCTTCATAATCGAACCGTATTCAAAGACGTGCTCAACTAACGGATTGCTGAGGATTTGCGGATTGATGTTCTGGAGATCGTTCTCATTAAAAGTCGGGTAGCTTGCGAGCGCCAGTATGGCGCCGGTTTTCGTATCCATGATGATGCCGCCGGAACCTATGCTCGAATACTTCGTGTTCACTTTTGCGAGATCGGCGGCGAGTCGCATCTCCACCTCCGGTTCGATCGTTGTTACGATATCGCCCTGGTGCGCGTCTTGCGTATTTACCAGTAGCCGGCCGACGTTCGAGAAAAGTTCGGCAAAAAAGTTTTTATACAATACATCCCCTGAACGTGAGAGCGTGCTGTCATAGGTCGCCTCGAGACCGGTTTGGCCGGTAAGGGTGGCCCCGGAACCGTACGAAACGATGCCAATGGTCTGCGCGGCAAGCGTATTGCCGGGGTAGTAACGCCAGCGTTCGCGCAGTACCTGTACGCCGGGAATTCCCATGGCGGTGAGCGCCGTCCCTTCCGCATCCGAAAGATGCTGCGCGACTTCAATGTAGACCTGAGTCTTCCTTGCGGCGGCGGCAAGAAATGCCGCATGAGTAAGCGATGACGAGGCGACGGAAGTTATTGCGGCATAGGCGGCTTCAGGATCGACGAGCGTTTGCGGATTTATCGCCACGAGATAACCGCTTGCGAGCGTTGCCGCGGAAATGAGCGTGCCGTCCTTGCGTGTAAAATAGATCGAGCCTCTATCGAAAAGCCCGCTACTGTTTGAAGCGAATTGCTGGTCTGCTTTTTGCGCATAATCCTGCCCTTGCAGTATCTGAATGAAATAAAGACGCGCGAGTATGAGAAAAGCGATGAAAACGACAAAAGCGAGGACAATGCGAATGCGAATACGGAACTGTGCTCGCATGACGTACTAGCGCAACGCGGTCGCACTCTGCGTCGGTACGAAGATTTTCGCGATCGGCTTCGCGTAACCCGCTGCAACGTAGTTCGTATCCGTAATCTGCGCAACGGCCGCGAGATACTGCGACTCAAGCGTGGCAACCGTTGCCTCGTCATTTCTGACCGATTGGGAAAATTCAACGGTGAGCACCGCATAGCTCATGACGACCGCGATGAGACCGATATAAGTGATGGCAAGGACCGCAACCGTCCCGAAACAAAGCGATACGGGAGAAAACGGGAGATGGAAATGAAACGCTCGAGCGGCGCGGCGCGCGTGAAGAGGATGCTTGTGTGCGATCGTATCACTGGGCATAGGAAAAAGAGGGGGCGCGGGAAGGAACGGATTCGACCGATGTCGCCGCCGCAACCCGCTCAAAAACGCGAAGTTTTGCGCTTCGCGCGCGCCGGTTTGAAAGGATTTCCGCGCGCGCCGGGACAATGGGTTTTTTCGGTGAAAGCGAACCGAACCCTGCGTGTACCGCGTCGCGCAGCATGCTTTTCACGATACGGTCTTCAATGCTGTGGAAGGAGATGACTGCCAATCGACCTTTTGGCGCGAGCGCGTCGAGCGCTGCCTCAAGCCCTTCGCGCAAGCTTTGAAGTTCATCATTGACGGCGATGCGCAGCGCCTGGAAGGTTTTTGTTGCCGGATGGATTTTCCGTTTTTGATACCAGGTCGGCGTTCCTGCAAGCACTGCCTCAACAAGCGCGCCAGTCGTGAGTATCCGCTCTTTGGAGCGCGCCCTGACGATGGAGTGCGCGATACCGCGCGCGAAGCGTTCTTCGCCGTACGTGAATATGAGGTCGGCAAGCGCTTCTTCGGTAGACGTATTGACAATATCAGCAGCTGTCGTACCGCTTTCGTCATAATTCATAAGGAGCGGTTCGTCGCTTTGAAAAGAGAATCCGCGCGGCGCGGCAATCTGGTACCCGCTCCAGCCGAGATCGAAAAGGATCTTGTCGACCGGGGCGATGCGGAGCCGTTCGAGTATGCGCGAGAGGTTGCGGAAATTATCGTTCACCAAATGCGCGGTCGGACGATCGCTCCGGCGGTCAAGCGCGTAGGCCGCGCGAGCGCGTTCGACCGCCGCCGAATCGGCATCGATACCGACAATGACGCCGTCTGCCCCAAGCGCGCCCAAGAGCGCCGCGAAGTGCCCCGCTCCGCCGAGCGTCGCATCGACGACCGTCTCGTCCGGACGCGGCGAGAGTGCTTCCAGCACTTCCTTCATAAGGACGCTGTCGTGGCGGGGTTCCATATCAGTTTCGAACACCCGCGCCAAGCGTTTCCGCAAAAGCATCGGCATCTCGTTCAATAGCGGCCGTGTATTTTTTCCACGCGCCCTCTTCCCAGATCTCGACCCGGTCGGCAACGCCGGCGATGACTGCCATCTCCCGTATGGACGCGAATGATTTCAGGTGTTCGGGGATCAGCACGCGGCCCGACTTATCGACCTCAGCTTCGGAAGAACCGGCGAGGAAAAGACGCGCGAGGCCGCGGCGCGCCGCGCTTCCATTCACCGCCTCCGCATACGTCCGCGCCTCTTTCTCCCATGCCTTTCGGGAATAGACGTACAGACAATGATCGAGGCCGCGCGTCACGACGACGACGCGGCCCAAATCCTTTCGGAATTTCGAAGGGATCGAAATCCTATTCTTGGAATCGAAAGTATGTAGGTATTCTCCGAGAAACATAGTGCGGGTCAGGCTGCGCGAGAGAGAAAAAGGCCACCACTCCCGTTTCCCACTCTGCTAACCATTACTGGATTATATACCACTTTCCCCCACTTCTCATATTTGAGTTATCCCCACATCGCCGCGCAACGACCCTGGAGGTCAAGTCTCGCTTTTATGCAAAAATGGCGCGGGCAAAGCCCGCGTCGCAATGAGAGAATCGCTTGTTATCGGGGCCGCAAAAGGGGGAAAAGCTGCCCTTCCCGTATTGACACCCCTTCGAGGAAACTGAAGAGGCGTTCGGATACGCCGAAGCCGAATGCCGGCGGCATACCGTATTCGAGGGCCTCGACGAATTCGGCATCCGGCATTTGCGCCTCCTCATCTCCCGCTTCGCGCAGTCTCTGCTGGCGCGCAAAACGTTCCGCCTGATCGATCGGATCGTTTAATTCGCTGAAACCCTTGCCGTTCTCGCTTCCGGCAAGCACGACCTGGAAACGCTCAACGACGCGCGAGTCTTTCGAGCTCCTTTTCGCGAGCGGCTCCATATAGACCGGTACGTTTACAAGAAATCCGGGCCCCGCGAGAGTCCTCCGGATCTGCTTCCATGCGGTATCAACCAAACGCCCTCTCTCGGCGCCACTCTCAAATGAAATATTTCTCTGCGTAAGAACCGGCGCCCAGTCCGCATCTTCATCGAGCGGGTCGAGGCCGTATTCTTTCTGCAGGAGCGCGCAGAAATCATATTTCTCCCATTCCTTGCTTAAATCGATAGTAAAATCCTTGATCGAAAAAACCTGCGTGCCGTACACCGTATCGGCAATGGTGCGATACAGATCAACGATCATGGCCATACCCGCTTCATAGTCTTTGAATGCTTCATAGAACTCGACCGCGGTGTAATCCTGAGCGTGTTCGGCCGACATGCCTTCATTGCGGAACACGCGACCTATCTCGAAGGTCTTCGGAAGGCCGGCAACCATGAGCCGTTTCTGCCACAGTTCGCCGACCGAAATGCGCAAGTACGCGTCCAGAGCGAGTGCATTGTGGTGCGTGACAAACGGACGCGCTTCAGCGCCGCCGGTCGTCGTTTCGAGCACCGGCGTTTCCACTTCGATAAAATCCTTCTCGAGAAGGTACGAACGGATGGTATTCCAGAACGCGGAACGCCGGCGGAAGCGGTCTGCCAAATCTTTCGAAAGCAAAATATCGAGATAGCGTTTTCGATAGCGCTCATCTTCGTCCTTGATGCCGTACCACTCGTCCGGCAGAGGCCGAAGCGATTTCGCGAGCATGCGCCATCCGGTCGCGTCCAACGACGGCATGCCGCGTTTTGTCGTGAATGCAACTCCCGTGCACTCGATTATGTCGCCAATATCGACCGTACCACCGAAAAGGTCGTAGGCAGAATCCCCGAGCTTATCGCGCTGTACGTAACACTGCCCTTTTGTTCCGTCAAAAAGATCAATGAAGAGCGACCCTCCGTGCTCGCGCATTGAGAGCACGCGCCCAGCAAGCGTAACCTGCTCGCCATTCTTCTCCAGAGTTCCGTGCTGCCCGAGAAACTGCTGTATCGCATGCGAGCGGAGCGTGCGAGCCGGATACGCATCCATACCTGCCGCCTTAAGGCGGCCTATTTTTGCGATCCTTTCGGCGCGCACCGTTTCAAGCAAAGTCATACGCATCACTATAGCATCCGGCCTGCCGGCGAAAAATCTTAGCTCACTTTCTCAATGATGTAGGTCTGCTTGCCGGCGGGGGTTTGGAATGTGAATACATCGCCTTTTTTCTTTCCCATCAGAGCGGCGCCGAGCGGTGAAATATGCGAGAGCTTTTTTACGCGCATGTCGACTTCTTCGCTGCCGACGATGGTGTATTCATGTATTTCCGTACTTCCTTCTTTTTTAATCGCCACTTTCGAACCGAAACTGACTTCGCTTTTCTTTTTGCCTTCAGTGACGATCTTCGTGTACTTCACCAGTTCCTCAAGCTTTTTGATGCGCTCCTCGGTTGCGGCCTGCAGGTCGCGCGCTTCTTGATACTCCGCGTTTTCCGAAAGGTCGCCAAGCGCGCGAGCATACTCCAGATTTTTTGCGATCTCGGTACGACGCACCGTCTTGAGGTGTTCGAGTTCTTTTACCATCTCATCGAATTTCTCCCGTGAGACGACGGAATCTTGTACATCTGCCATAAGTAGGTGGGCTCGGTGCGCACATTGTACGCGAGGGCGTCCGAAGCGCAAGCCAATGTGGTAAGGCCCATTTCAAACCCCAACCTCCCCGCGAGGCGTATGCGGCAGAAAGAGGCTCTCGGAGCCCGCGACTACACGTTTCTTACGAGCGGAGCGAGTTAGAAACGTGGAAGTACTCTCTGTGGTAACGGGGACGAGTACGAGCCGCTTTTTCAGCAGAAAAAGACGGCGTACTCCTTTCTGTCGCATACCCGAGCGGGGGTTTGAAATGGGTTTTAGGGCGCGAGCGCTGTGGTGGTGGCAGTTCCGCCGACGTAGGGCGAGTTGGCAGCGTGAAGGGAGTCGAAAAGTTCACGCATGACATTCACCGCCTGTTCGCCTGCGCCGTTTGGCCCCCGTTCAAGTACGACCGAAAAGGCGTATTGCGGATTATGGTATGGGAAAAATCCTTCAACCCACGCATTGTCATACTGGTTGTGTACGCCTGTTTGCGCGGTACCGGTCTTTGCCGCCACGCTCACGTACGGGAGGTTGATCGCCTGCGCGAGCGCACCGGTCACACCTTCGCGCATCCCCTCGCGCACAACGGCAAACGTCGAAGTGGCTACCGGTACGGTCACATACGAGGGCGTCTGCCCCGCGAGCAAGGTCGGAGTATAGAGCTTCCCGTCGTTGGCTATCGCAGCGGTGGCGCGCGCTATCTGGAGTGGCGTTACCTGCATTGAGTATTGTCCGATTGCCGTGAAGTATGTATCGCCGAGATACCACGGTTCGCCGAGCGTTTTTTCCTTCCATGCGGGACTGGGGACCAGTCCGCTTGCCTCTTCCGGCAAATCAATGCCGGTCGGCCGCCCGAAACCGAATTGCCGATACCAGTAGTCGAGCCGGTCGATGCCAAGGCCTTTTTGTTTTCCGAAGCCGCCGCCGACCGTGTAGAAGAAAACATCCGAGGACCAGGCGATTGCTTTTCTCACATCGACTATGCCGAGCGCTTTCCACCCTTTGTAGATAAACGTCTTGCCGGGATGATAAGGGTCAGGCAGCGAAAGGAAGCCGGGATCGTCAATAGTGGTACTCGGCGTAATGATTCCGTCGGTGAGCGCTCCGGAAGCGATAAACGGCTTCACAATGGAACCGGGCGCGTACACGCCCTGCACCGCATGGTCGAGGAAAGGATAGCCTTGATCGGTGTTGTAGGCGTTGATGGTGGCCGCGGGACCCCCGTTCGCCATGACGTTCGGGTCATAGCTCGGATAGGAAAAAATAGCGCGTATCGCGCCGGAGTGTACGTCCATGATGACGCCGGCGCCGGCCATAAAGTGCTGTTTGCGCGCGACATCCGTAATGGCGCGCGCGAAAAGCTGTTCAAGCGGCGCGTCGATCGACAGTTTGAGCGTCCCTCCGTCTTTTGCGGGAATGATACCTCCTTCTGAACGGATATTACCGAACGCGTCCCGCTCGGTGAGAATGTGGCCGTTTGTGCCGGCGAGGAATGAATCGTACTCCGCTTCAAGTCCGGCAATGCCGGTTTCGCGCGTATCGTAATACACACCATGCGAATCTTTCTTCGGATACGAGACATACCCGATGATCTGACCGAGAGAAGGTACCGGGTAATTGCGTATCGTGCTGCCGTCCGCTTTGGCAACATTGTTGGCAAGTATATTTCCGTAACGATCGGTGATGACGCCACGCGACGCGAACAATGTCGTCACTTCGAGGCTGTTATGGGCGCTCTCGGCGGCAAAAGCGGCGCCATTGGTAATTTCAAGATTCCATGAACGGATGATGAGGATGCCAAGCAGAAACGCGAGCGTGAGCGAGAGCGTCAGAAACGTTCCGCGCGAAAGCGGTTTCTCGAGCCGCCCCTCGAATCGCGCGCGGTCAAAATCCGGCGCATTCGACGCATCAAGAAATATTTCATCGGGAGCGATCTCAGGATCTCGCCGCCGCGTACGCCGCCATTTCATCCTCTGATGATACCCGTTCGAAGCCGACTACGCACGAGAAGCGCCACAACGGTTACCAATGCCCCGAAAAGGGTGAAGAACGGTAGTACTCCGGCTTTCGGCGTGTAATAAAGCGTATCGGTAAAAATTCCGGCAGCGAGCGGTACGAGCGGCTCGACGAGGGAAGAGACAAGCATGAGGACGGCGGTAAGCGGCCAGGGGAAAAATATGACCGAAGCGAGCGTGGCGAGTGTGAACGCGCCGCGCATCATGGCAGTGTCGAAGTCGCCGAAAAGAGCGGACCCTGAAGTGCCGTACCGCTATCGCGCACGAGTACCCAAGGAATTGAAAAAATATTTTGCGAAAGCATGATGCGCAGCGTTACCGAAGGCGACGAGGGCTCGTCGTCGATGCGCACGACGCTTCCGATGGGGAGCATGCCCGGCCCGGGGACAAAAACGCTGTCGCCGACAATGATGTTTGCGGATCGTGGCATCAATGCGCTCATGGTACCCGCTCCTTCGCCCACAAGCGTCACCGGGCTGCTTGCCTTCCCGACCCAGCCGTACGTCGACATGCCGGGCGCTGAAAAAAGCACCGCACGCGAAAAGTCGGCGAGGACCGTTTCGACGACGCCAAGCGGCACACCGCCGGCTCCGAATACTTCCATGCCTTTGCGCACTCCCGCAGTCGAGCCGGCGGAAAGCACGAGTGTGTCGTACGGGCTCACGGGCGGATGAGCGAGAACGCCGGCTAAAATTCCGGAAGCATGCTGTTGCGGTACGGAAAAACCGGAAAGCGCGGAAATGTTCACTATTTTCTGGGAAAGCGCTTGATTCTCGCTCGCAAGAGCGCTGTTTTCGCTCGTTAGTCGTTCGTTCTGGAGGGTAAGTGCCGCGGCAGTACCGAAACTTGCGGCAAAGGTATGGCTCGCGAGAGCGAGCGTATCCGCCGCATGGAATACCGGCGCGAAGGCGCGCCAAAAGATATTTGGTGCGGCGAATCGCACCAAAAGGATGATGAGAACGAGCGCGAGCGCGCCCCCGCCCCATGAAATCGTCGCGGACGATAGGAGCGCGTTACGCTTCGCTGAGAATATCTTCTTCATCGATGAAAAAATCTACATAGGGCATCGGATTTTCGGTCACGATGCCTGCCCCGCGCACGACCGTAGTCAAAGGATCGGGGGTCACTTTTACCGGCACACCGAGCATTTTTGCGAGTATCTGCGGCAGACCGCGCAGGAGCGCTCCGCCGCCAAAGACGGTGACGCCATGCTGAAGGACATCGGAGAGGAGCTCGGGCGGCGTTGCTTCTATCACCTCTTTTATCGTGTCCATGAGCGCATCAAGAGAGGGCGCGATGGCTTCGCGGATATGTACGTCGGTGAGCGTCACTTCGCGCGGAAGTCCCGTCGCGTAGTCGCGCCCGCGCACGCTTTTGGTGAGGGTTTCCGTAAGCGGCGTGACTGCGCCGATGGCTATTTTTATATCCTCGGCGGTCCGTTCGCCGATGCCGAGCTTGAACTCGCTGCGCACAAAATCGATGATATTCTCATTCAGCTTGTCACCGGCAACCTGCGAACTCTTGCTTGCAACCGTACCGCCGAGCGCGATGACGGCGATATCGGTGGTGCCGCCGCCGATGTCGAGCACCATCGTGCCGGTCGCCTCGGCGACCGGCAGCTTTGCGCCGATAGCCCCAGCAACCGTTTCTTCAATGATAATCGCTTCGCGCGCGCCGGCATTCCGTGCCGCATCACGTACGGCGCGGCTTTGCACATTGGTCACTCCGGTCGGTACGCCGATAACGACCCGTGGGCCAAATAGCCGCGCGTGGCCGCCATGCGCTTTATTGATGAAGTATGTGAGAAGTTCCTCGGTGACTTCAAAGTCGGAGATGACCCCGTGCAGCAACGGACGCACGGTACGGATGTGCGCGGGCGTTTTGCCGAGCATCGTTTTCGCCTCCTTCCCCACTGCGACGACCTGATTGGTCTTATCGTTGACCGCAACCACCGAGGGCTCGTTTATGACCACGCCGCGCCCGCGTACGTACACAAGCGTATTCGCCGTTCCGAGATCGATCGCGATATCACTGCTGAAGAGCGAATTTTTTGAAAATCGTGCCATATTATTTTTTTATATACGAAGCGAGGAGCTCTGCGCGTGGCATGTTCGTCGCTACCCCGGTCGCACGAGATACCACTTCAAAAACTCCGGTTGTCGCCGCGTCTTTCCCCACGACGATGCGCTGCGGGATGCCGAGCAAGTCGCTCTCCGCGAACTTTTCTCCGGCGCGCACGTCGCGATCATCGTACAGGACCTCAACTCCGGCTTTCGTCAGATCCTCATAGAGCGCATCGGCTGTCTTTGCTACTTCATCTCCCGACTGGCCCAAAGAGACCAGGTGCACCGCAAATGGCGCTACGTTCTCCGGCCATACGATACCCTTCTCGTCCGCAAAGACCTCCACGAGAGTGCCCATAAGCCGCGTAGTGCCAATCCCGTAACAGCCCATGATAGGCGTTTGGGCCTTCCCTTCTTTGTCTTTATACGTAAATCCGAACGCTTTCGGATATTTCTGCCCGAGATCGAACACGTTGCCCGCTTCAACTGCGCGCGCCGCTTGTACGTTCTCTTTCCCGCACCGAGGACATACGTCGCCTGCCTTCACCTGCGCGACTTCGGCATTCGCACAGAACTCGCATGCATTGCAAAAGACAATATCGTCCTCGCCCGCATCCGTAAGCACCATGAACTCGTATGAGATTTTTTCGCTGAAATTTCCTCCGGAGGCCTCGGTCACTTTCGCGGTCAGTCCGCAGCGTTTATAAATCCTGAAATACGCATCTTTTACGATCTGGTAGAAACGCTCGAAGTCCTCCTGCGTCTGGTGGAAACTGTACATATCTTTCATACCGAACTCCCGACCGCGCATGATGCCGGACTTCGCACGCAATTCGTCGCGATACTTCTGCCCTATCTGATACAACGCGACGGGCAGATCTTTATAGGAAGTAACGAATTCTTGCGCGATAGGCGTCACGATCTCTTCCTCGCTCTGGCCGAGCGCGTACTCTTTTTCGGTACGGCTCTGGATCTTGAAGAGCACATCCACGCCATCCCACCCGCCGGTCGTTTTCCAATTTTCTGAAGGGTGCAATGTCGCCATGCGGATTTCTTGTCCGCCGATGGCATCCATTTCTTCGCGCACGATGTTCTCGATACGCGTGAGGACCCGACGGCCGAGCGGGAGATAGGAATACACGCCCGCCATCTCCTTATGGATGTAGCCCGCACGCACGAGAAGCTGCGCATTCTTCGCGACCTCGCCCGCGGGCGCCTCGCGGCGCGTTTTGGTGAAGAGTTTCGATTGGCGCATATGCAACGCAGTATATGCTGCCCGTGCAGTAAGCGCAAAAGAGCCCTCGCTAGCCGACGATCCTGAAGATATCGTGAGCGCTCACAACGACCATGAGCAGGATGAGAAATACGAAACCGATCGCATTCACCGTGCGCGCAACGCTCGGTTTGATGGGCCGGCGGATGACGCTTTCGATGAGAACGAAAAGCAGCCG
The DNA here is from genome assembly GCA_021778295.1 of bacterium. GTDB lineage: Bacteria > Patescibacteriota > Minisyncoccia > Phycocordibacterales > Phycocordibacteraceae > C7867-001. The sequence goes on along the minus strand of JAJYCP010000001.1, from coordinate 102,784 downwards.
TCCGCCGTCAAGAGCGGGAATGGGAATGAGATTTATGAGCGCGAGATTGATCGAGATAATCGCCATGAGCGAAAGGAGGTCGCCGAGTCCTTGCGCCGATGCGGAACCGACCGCGCTCGCGATGCCGATAGGGCCCGCCACCTGCGAGAGATTCGCCCGGAACGTAAAGATGCCGTAGAAAAAATGCCACAGTCCTTGCGCAGTGAGAACGGTCGCACCCCAGGTAAGCGAAGCGCCTTGCGTGACCGCCGCACCAAAAGAAAGCGGTACCGTACCGATGGTGGCGACTTCGATGCCGAGCGCGTAGCGTGCGGGATCGTTGGGGACGATACCGTTTGAGGGCGTCGCTAAAACTGAGAGATCGCTGCCAGCGCGGTTTATGGACAATGCGACTTTTCCCCCGCCACTCGCGGCAATAAACGCCGAGAAGCTCGCAGGATCCGTGGCGTGCCATTCTCCCGCCGCGTCTTTCGCGCTTAAAATGGAATCGCCGGGGAGAAGCCCCGCACGTGCGGCAGGCGTGCCGGGAAGCACATCCGCCACTGCGAGCGAGACGTCCCGCGCATGCGCGACTTCGCTTGCGGAGAGTGCACGAGGAGTCCCGGACACGAGAGCGCCGGTGATAAGCACATACGCGAAAAGGAGGTTCATTGCGATGCCGGCGATAAGCACCAATGCCTGCAGCACGCGCGGCCGCGCGGAGAATGCGCGCGAACCGCTCCCGCCGCCGTCTTCGCCGTAAATTTTTACAAAACCGCCAAACGGAAGCCAGTTGAGCGTGTATACGGTCTCGCCTATCTTCCCGATGACCGCGGCGCGCGGAGGGTAGCCGAGTCCGAATTCATCGACGCGCATCCCTGAAAGTTTCGCGACGATGAAATGTCCGAATTCGTGCACCACGATGAGTGCAACGATAACGGCGATAAAAATAAGTACCTCCATCGGGCTAGCGGGCGATTTCGGCCTCTTTTTTCTTGAGGGCTTCGCCAAGTGTATCGGTGCCTGCGTCGATGAGTTTTTGAACCTCGTTCCGCAGCCGCGCGATTTCGTCCTTGCCGGTCCCCCCGTCTTTCGAAAGCGCATCGAGCGCATGCAGCGCATCGGTGCGGTGTAAGCGAAGTGTCACTTTCGCTTGTTCGGTTTTATCGCCCGCAATCTTCAAAAGCTGCGTGCGCCGCTCGCTCGTGAGCTCGGGGAATGATATCCGCAGGCCTTGATCATCGGTCGCAACGCCGACGCCGAGATCCGCTTCCGTAATGCCTTTCTCGATCGCTTTCAGAAGCGCGCTGTCCCAGGGAATGACGCGGAGCGTGCGCGCGTCCTCGATAGAAACGGAAGCGAGTTGCGCAAGCGGCGTGCGCGCGCCATATGCTTCGACTTTCACGCCATCGAGCAGGGCCGGCGCCGCGCGGCCGGTGCGGACTCCCGACAGCTCACGCAGGAGCCATTCTTCGGTTTCTTTAATGTTCTTTTTCAGCGCGGAGAAATCGTATGCCATACGCGCATCATAGCAAATTCTTCGGCAGGACGAGCGAAAGGTGTTCCAGGATCATGCGCACGGGGGCGCTCCGATCGTAGAGGTACCCGCGTACTGTCGCAATATCCGAGAGAAACGCGGTGACGGACGCGTCGCCGGACTTTTTCAATGCGGCATAGGCGGCGGCCTCCATGCCATTTATGATGCGCAGGGCCTCTTCACGATTCTCGCGCCGCGCCTCTTCGTCTTTCCCGCTTGCAAGTTTCTTGATGAGCGCGCTGCGCGCTTCTTTCCCCGCTGTCATAAACGCAGCGGCACCTTCCGCTTTGCGGGCCGCTTTGCGGGCCGCCGGAAATGCCGCAGGGGTGCCGAGGACATGCACGCGAGAACGCAACGTCGGCAGAAGCCCGCCCAGACTCGGCAGAATGAGAAAAAGATAGACGCCCTCCGGCGGTTCTTCAAAAAGCTTCAGGAGCGCGTTCTGCGCCTCGTGATAGGCGCGGTGTGCGCTTACGATGAGGACTTTGGACTCGCCTAAAAACGGCGCAGACGCGGCAAGCTCCGTGACGCGCCGCGCGTCTTCAACCGAAAAAAGACTGTGGCGCAGCGTGATGATGTCCGGATTCCCCGGTACCTGCATCCCAAGCTCTCGCGCCGCCCATTCCTGCGCGATCTTAATCCCCTCTTCCGCCTCCGCTTCGACAACGAATGCATGATGCCGCATGAGGTGAGTATACCGCGGCGCGCCTATTTTTTTGCCAAAATGCTTTTCTGATACGTATTCAAATGTTTGAGCGCGATACCAGTGCCGCGCGCGACGCAGTAGTAAGGATCCTGCGCGAGTTTGGCGACGACGCCCGTGCGGCGGTACACAAGTTCCGGCATCTGGCGCAGCTGCGAGGAGCCGCCGGTAAGGATGATGCCGTTATCGATGATGTCGGCGGCGAGTTCCGGCGGCGTATCCTGGAGGACCTTGCGTATCGCTTGCGTCATTTCGCGCAATTCCCGCGCCATCGCCTGCACGAGATCATTGGTTGAGACATCGACGGTGCGCGGCAAGCCGGAAATAAGGTCACGCCCCTTGACCGCAAGCGTGAGTTCTTCGTTCAGCGGCACCGCCGCGCCGATTTTTATCTTCATCTCTTCCGCAGTTTTATCGCCGATGGCGAGATTGTATTGCTTCTTGACGTGATCGGTAATCGCACGGTCGAGGCGATCGCCGGCGCATTTCACGGACGTCGAAGCGACGATGCCGCCAAGCGAGATCACCGCGACGTCTATCGTACCGCCGCCGATATCCACCACCATCCGCCCCATAGGTTCATGAATGGGGATGCCCGCGCCGATAGCCGCGAGTATCGGCTCTTTCACCACGAATGCGTTTTTTGCGCCCGCTTTCATCGCCGCTTCGATGACGGCGCGTTTCTCGGTTGAAGACACGCCCGCCGGAACCGAAACGAGCACGGTCGGTTTGAACGGGTTTTTGCCGAGCGCTTTGCGCATGAAATAGCGCAGCATCGCTTCAGTCACGCGGTAATCGGCGATGACGCCGTCTTTCATGGGACGATACGCGATGATGTCGTCGGGCGTGCGGCCCACCATCCGTTTCGCTTCCGCACCGATGGCAAGGATCTTGTTGCCACCGTGCTTGCCATGTGCCTTGCTCACCGCGACAACCGAAGGCTCGTTTATCACGACGCCCTTGCCCGGCACGAACACGAGGACATTGGTCGTCCCGAGGTCGATACCGAGCTTTGGAGAAAAGAGAGGCATTGCGCGTATAGTATCGCGCTCTCCGTACTCGCGCAAAGCCCTGGCGCGAGTGGTACTATGTCCCGCATGCAGGAAGGAATGAACTTTATCATCGAGGGCGGAGGGAAACTGCACGGCCGCGTCGAGACGAGCCGCTCGAAAAACGGCGCGGTCGCGCTTCTGGCCGCTTCCCTCCTCAATCGTGGACGAACGATTCTCAATCACGTGCCGAAAATCGAAGAAGTCAACCGCCTCATCGAAGTTCTTCGTTCAATCGGCGTCGCGGTCGAGTGGCAGGGAACGAGCGTCTCCCTACAACCTCTGCAGAAATTTTCGCTCGAGACGATCGACCGCGCCGCCGCGACTAAGACGCGCAGCATCTTGATGTTCATCGGTCCCCTGCTCCACGCTCTGAAAGAGTTTGAGTTGCCGCAATCGGGCGGCTGCACATTAGGACTGCGTTCCGTGCGCCCGCACCTCATGGCGCTTGAGAAATTCGGCGTCGCAATAGAAGCGCGCTCGGATAACTACCATGTCACGTACGCGACGCTCCGTCCGGCAGAAGTCATCCTGTATGAATCGAGCGACACGGCGACTATCAATGCGATTTTTGCCGCCGCGCGCATCGAGGGCGCGAGCGTCATTAAATACGCCTCGGCGAATTACCAGGTGCAGGAAGTGTGCGGCTTTTTACGCGCGCTCGGCGTCAAAGTCGAGGGCGTCGGTTCGACAACGCTTCGCATCGAGGGTATCGCTGATATCAACCGGGATGTCTCCTACAGCGTTGCCGAGGACCCGACTGATGCAATGTTCTTTCTTGCGGCGGCGGCGGTAACCGGTTCCGCCATCACCATTGCTGCCGCTCCGATTGAATTTCTCGAAGTAGAATTGCTCGTGCTTGAAAAAATGGGTCTTGTGTTCTCGCTTTCCAATCAGCGCGTTTCAGAAAACGGCATTACGAAGCTCGTCGACATAACTGTTCTAGCATCCGTGCTCATCGCGTTCCCCGAAAAGATTCATGCGCGACCGTACCCGGGCCTCAATATCGATAATCTCCCCTTCTTTGCGGTCATTGCCACGCAAGCCAAAGGCACGACGCTCATCCACGACTGGGTATACGAAAAACGCGCGATTTATTACACCGAGCTTGACCGGCTGGGCGCGACGACCATCCTCCATGATCCGCACCGCATCTCAATTGAAGGCCCGTCCCGGCTCAAAGCCGCTGAGGTCATCTGTCCGCCGGCGCTGCGGCCCGCAACCATCATCCTCGTCGCGATGCTCGCCGCAAAAGGCCGCTCGACGCTCCGGAATGTCTACAGCATCAACCGAGGATATGAGGACATCGTCCTGCGCCTTCAACATCTCGGCGCGTCTATCGAAGCGCATACGGACTGACCGTCGCGGTAGTGGCGCGCCTGGTTTAGAATGAACGGGATGAAACCCATCCGCGATATTCTCCCCGACATCGAGAAAAAAGCGGCGGCGGCGCCGAAAGGACGGAAACGCGAGACAGAGCGTGGAGAATTGATGCGTTTTTTTCTTCGTCATTTGAATTATTCCCGCAAGCAGGACGGCCTGGCTCCGCTTACGATGGCGCGCCTCGGCGCCGAAATTGAGGGCATCCCGACTGCGGATCTTTATTACCTCAAGAGCGTGTGTAGCCAGGCAAAAAATTTCAGCAAAAAATTCTGGTGGGAGCTTGACCCGAAAAAACACTAGGCCACATCAAGCCCCTGCGAAGGGTATGCAACGGAAAGGAGTACGCCGTCTTTTCGTGCTCGAAAAGCGGCTCGTACTCGCCCCGTCGGGCTCCGTAAGCCTCTTTCCGCCGCACACCCTTCGCAGGGGAGGCGGGGGTTTGAAACGGGTTCTAATCGCACGAAATCCGTCTCGGAGTGTATGATGTACGCATGATGAATAATTCAGAAGGGAGCCGTTCAATGGACAATTGCGCGGCACGATTCTGCGCAGTCGTATGAAAGAAATCGTACAGGACGGAGCGCCGGTGCTGCGCGAAACGGCCGCGCCGGTGCCAGAGGAGCTGTTCGGCAGCGCAGAACTCACACGCCTTATCGCCGACATGGAGGAATCTCTCGACCGCGAGCCTGAGGGCGTTGCGCTCGCCGCCCCGCAAATTGGCGTTTCCTATCGTCTTTTTATCGTACGCAACGACCGCACGCTTCCCTCCCCCGTTCAACCGAGCGAATCTTCTCCCCGCCCTGCCGCAGAGGTAGCGGTGTACATCAATCCTAAAATCGTAAAGACTTCGCGCAAACGCGCGCATGCTGAGGAAGGATGTCTCTCGGTCCGCGGGGTGTACGGCACAGCACTGCGGCATGAGCGGGTCACCGTGCGCGCACGGCGCCCGGACGGTTCCTCGTTTGAACGCGGCGCAAGCGGCCTCCTGGCGCAGATATTCGAGCACGAAATGGATCATTTGAATGGTACGCTCTTTATTGACCATGCCGAGAACCTCGTCCGTATCCCCCATGAACCCGACGCATAATTTTGTCTATTTCGGCACGCCGGAAGTCGCGCGCGACACGCTCGCGATTCTCATCGAGCGCGGCTTCATTCCCCGTGCCGTAGTGACTTCTCCGGACGCGCCGCAAGGGCGCGGCCTCACGCTTACGCCCTCGCCGGTAAAGACGACGGCGCTTAAGCGGGACATCAGTGTGATGACGCCGGAGAAACTTGATGATACGGCGGTTGCGGCGATACGCGCCCTCGCATGCGACTATGCGGTTGTTGTTGCGTACGGCAAAATATTTCCCGAATCGCTCATAGCCGCTTTCCCCAAGGGCGTACTGAATATCCATTATTCGCTTTTGCCGAAATACCGCGGCGCGGCGCCGCTTGAGGCGGCGCTTCTTGCAGGCGACGCAGTGACCGGCGTCACCATTCAAAAGATGGCGTACGAACTCGATGCCGGTGCCATCCTCGCGCAAAAAGAGACGGCCATAGCGCCCGAGGAAACGGCGCGCGAGCTTCGTCCCCGGCTTATCGCCCTGGGCGCGCAGATGCTCGCCGATATTCTCCCCGCATTTCTACGCGGCGAGATCACGCTCACCCCGCAGGACGCGTCGCGCGCCACGCGCGCGCCGAAACGGAAGAAAGAGGATGGATTGCTTTCGCTCGATGCTCCGGCGGAAGAGAATTGGAACAAGTATCGCGCCTACGCCGACACCATCGGCACGTATTTCTTTGAGCATGAGAAACGCATAAAAATAACGCAAGCATCTTTCAAGGATGGACGATTCATCATCGAACGCATTATCCCCGAGGGTAAACGCGAGATGCCCTACCGGCAGAGCACTTAGCGTTCAAAGCGCAGCATCTTTTTTATCTTTGCGCTTCCCGCGCGCATCAGGCGGCGCGTGCGGCCGCGCGAGCGGCGTATTTCCGCTTCGAGCTCGCTCCGCACTCTGTCGGCCGCGCTTTCGGGCGTCGGCTTCACCGCTTCGGCGTGGAAGACTTTACCGCCGGCGCTCAGCCGTGCGACAAGGCGCGCCGGCTCGGCCGAACGCCCTTCCGGCGGCGCATGTTCTATTTCTATTTCGAGCAATGCTCCATCGGCTTCTTCTCCGAGAAGCCGTAGCGGCGCCGCAAGCTTTTCTTTCAGAAGAGTTTCGGTCTCGGGTGTGAGCTCATACTTGGCCGATTTGATGATGATGTTCATAGCATATTCTATTACAGCTCAATGGTATCACGCATTAGTACGCCGCTCAGAGAAAGAATCTTGCCTCACCCGAGGCTTTTGCTATGCTGTTTGCACACTATTACTAATTGCAATCGATGTAACCTCACATAACTATGGCTCATGAACCACAGAAAGAAGGGGCGCGAGTGCCGGAAGTGACTTTCAAGACCCGCGTGCGCGACGAGTCTGTCGGTGGCGATAATCCCTATCGCTGGCAGGATGTTTCCGCGGGCGAAATATTTAATGGCAAGAAAATCGTCGTCTTCGGGCTCCCGGGCGCCTTTACGCCGACCTGCTCGTCGACGCATCTTCCCGGCTTTGAAGCGAGATATGACGAATTTAAAGCGCTCGGCATCGACGAGGTCTATTGCCTCTCGGTAAATGACGCGTTCGTCATGAAGCAGTGGGCTGACAAGCTCGGCGTGAAGAAAGTGAAGATGCTTCCCGACGGCAATGGCGAATTCGCGCGCGGCATGGGTATGCTCGTGAAAAAAGAAAATCTCGGTTTCGGCGAGCGCTCCTGGCGCTACAGCATGTTTGTGGAGGACGGCCTCATCAAAAAACTTTTCATCGAGCCGGGATTCTCCGATGACTGTCCTGATGATCCTTTTGAGGTATCGGATGCGGATACGATGCTCGCGTACCTCAAGGGCGCGCGGTAGCGGAAAGAAAGTATGAGACAATCGCCGCAGCGGAGCTGCGGCGATTTCTTTATCGGTCAATGCTGAGCATCTTCGAACGCGAACGGTGCCCGGCGAGAATTCGTACTTTCCCGAACGGTACGCTAAATCGCAAAGCGACGATCGCGCGCACACGCGTGTTCGCCTGATTCCCTTGCGCCGGTTCCCGCACCGAGATTGCGAGTATTTCGCCTTTTTCTTCGACGCGCTCGCGTTTGGCACCCGGTGTGACGAATACCTTAAGGTACATCAGGATTTCGCATACTGTGCGCGCAGATAGGCGTCGATATCCATCGATTCATACATTTCCACGCCGCGCTCCGTATCAACGAGATACGGCACCTGCTGCCTACCGCCTCGTTTGACAAGTTCGGCGGCGACTACCGGGTCGGCAATATCTTTTTTCTCAAAGGTAAGCCCGAGTTCCCCGGCTGTGTCGAGCACTCTGTGGCAAAAGGGACACGTCGGTCGCCAGTAGAGGATCAGCATGGTTATTTGCGGGAGTAACGGCCGATGAGCGTTGTTTTTTCAATCAGGAGCGGCGTAATTGCCGTGACGAGCTCTGCTTTCGCCGGCGGCGTGGCAAAATTAACCGTTCCCGAAAGCGCATAAAGCGTAAAAACATAGCGATGCTCGGACGGTTCGTGTTCGGGCGGCGGACAAGGGCCTATGTACATGGCGGTCCCGATGCCGTTGATACCGGTGTCGCCTTCTACAGCACCGCCTTCCGGAATTTCCGTCGCAGTAGCGGGAATGTTATAGAGCACCCAATGATTGAGTTCTTCGATGCCACGCGCCTCTTTCACCACCGTGGGGATATCGGGATCATCCATGATGAGCGCGAGCGATTTTGTCCCCGCCGGTATGCCGGAAATGGCGAGCGGCGGCGCGAGGAAACGCTCGCCATCGCAGGTATATTTCGCAGGAATCTTCTCATTATCCGCAAATGCAGTGCTTGTAAGGGTTAGTGCCATAGGGAGAGTATACCTCATGCTACTTTGCGACGCAGGATGTTTACGATAGAATGCGAAGGTTCGTTAGAGACACATTCCGGGATAGCTCAATGGTAGAGCAGCGCCCTGTTAAGGCGTTGGTTGCAGGTTCGAGTCCTGCTCCCGGAGCAGAACGAGAAAACACCCCTTCGGGTGTTTTTTGTTACTGCGACGGGAAGGAAGCGCAGGGCGCTTCCGTGCAGGACTCGAAGACCTTGCGAGCATATTTTGCGAAGATTTGGAGCAAAATATCCGCAAGGTGTACTGAAGCTGTAAGCTTCGAGGAATGTACTCATGGTCCTGCTCCCGGAGCAGATGCATCCTCCTTTAGTGCTTCGCTGGTGCGTACTCTTTTGCGAGCCAGCTGCTAAATTGGAGCGCCTGCGAAACGGTGCTCGTGCCTACCAGTTGAGTCGACGTTGAGACGCTGCTTACGCCTGAGGACGAGCTGGACCCGGAACCAGGGCCGAAGAAGATAAACGCAAGAACGATAATCGCCCCGATAATGAGCAGGGTGAGACCTGTAGAACCTCGATATTTCACTCGATTCATGCACAAAGTATAACGCCGAAAGGCGCACTTGGTAGATGGCTTTAAAGCACAACACCCGCCACTTGGCGGGTGTTGTGCTTTAAAGAAACAGAATCAGTTTTGCGGATTGCCGCAAAGTCCGCTGTTTGCCGGACCCGTCTCCGAGCCGAGCGAAATGCCGGCTGCCTGATCGGCATCAACGTATTCCTCTATAATTCCCGGACTCCCTGCAAATGCTGCGAAAGCCCCATGGTTTGCACAGATAGTATTCGCGATTGCGTGAGGATAACCGGACGCATATCCTTGATTCGCTGCTGCAAATGCCGGAACCGCTGTGGCGGCAAAGAGCGCTACTCCTGCCGCGACGCCCACAAGTGCCTTTTCCATGTGCGTATTCTCAATCATTATCTGCTAATTCCCATACTGTAGCACTATTTTGTTTTGCAAATCAAAAGCGCCTGAATCAGGCCGGGGCACGAGATTCTTTGAATCTATCCCGCAGGAAATTCTGCGATAAACGTCGAGCCCTTGCCCTGCCCTTCAGACTCGGCGCGGATGGTGCCGCTGTGTGTTCCACATCAGGACCGACACTTCCTCGGTTACGCATAAAAAGAAAACCCTCGCATTTGATTGCGAGGGTTCTGGCGCGGCCGAATACAATCAGTCGTCGATGTGGCGAGGGTGACCGCAACGGGTGTGGAAGGTGCTCATATCGACCACCTCTTCGTGGGAAAGATCCTTTCGCTGGAGAAGCTCCGGCTCGAGATCTGGTTTGTTGGCAAACTCCAAAAGGAATGGCAACATACGTTTCTCCGTATCAAGGCAGCGTGGGATTCACGCTGGCCGGGATTGTAGCAATTGAAAAATCTCCGTCAAGTCATTAGGATTTCGAGCTGGCTCCGAAACAGGTATCTCAATCATGGCATCAAAATAAGTTCTCGGACCCTCTTGTTGTGACGTCGCCTCCATTACATCTCTATTTTCTCCTTCTACCAATATCTTGCCCTGTATATAGTGCAAGAAAATGGAAAACACAAGATAGTCTTTTTTCAATATCGTAGCCATTGATACCTGCCCGGCGCCTATAGACATATCGATTGAATTTCTTGCGTGCATATTGCCAGTCTCAATCAGAATTAGTGACTCGGGGTGGCGCTTTTTATAAGTACGTAATGAGTCAGCCATGACTTGATCTGATGCCCCGCTCTTGCTTGGCTTATCGAATGCGTATAGATCAATAAGATTATGGTGCGTAGCATTATAGGCGCGAATCCACTTCAATAAGGCGATGTGTTCCAAAGTAAAACGTCCATCGGAGTCCAGAAAGAAAGTTGATAGTTGCGCTGGTGTCTCGCCACCACATACATATCTTCGCAACGCATCGAGTTCGGGATCGGTGAGCAGCCATTCAAAAGCGACGGTTACTGGTTTCTGTTCTGTAAGAACGGTCAATAACAATTCTTGTACGAGAGGCGCATTTTGTCTGGAACCGTGCATTTCTCCAACGACTATAAAATCAAGCGGTTGTGGCAATACTTTGGTCAATGCTGTCAATTTGTTAGATGCAACTTTTATCATGCGTCTGATTATACTAACAGAGGAGCCCACTACCCGCTGGGGTAATGGGCTCGGAAGCAACACGTTAAGGACATAGCAGGTCTATGAACGGGTCGATTAGGTTCTCACCGGTCATATACTGCAGCCACAGCCACTGACCGTTCGGATTGAGCTCTAAAAACACGGGCTCCTCATCGTCGATGACGGCGAGATCAATTGCAGCGAACTCCAAACCGTAGAGCGACATGACTGAGCGAATCTTTCGTGAGGTGCTTTCATCCAATTCGCATCGCTCATGATCAATTTTGCTCAACTTGAGCTGCTTGAGATCATCGGCTTTTTCTTTCGCAGTAAGCCGAAAAGAATGGAGCCGGTCTCCGAAAGCAACGACCCTGATCTCTGACTTCAATGACAACCGCTCTTGCGCATAACAGGGAGAGAATCTGACCGCTGATTCGAAATGCCCCAAGCTTAACTGCCTGGTCCCAATGACTAGGGCATCGTCGCCTGAACCCACAATTTGTGCTTGGATTGGTTTTGCAACGATTTGACCATTGTGGCGAGCCGAAAATTCTCCTAATGCTTCCACGCTGGTGGTGACGATTGTATCGGGAATACGCAGTCCTGCACCTTTAGCGCGTTGCAACTGCACGATCTTGGACCTTGCTTCAGCAAGTCGATCACGCGGGTTGACCCATCTACAGTCGTGATAATCGGCGAGGATACAGTCAAACAACCCTTGAGCTTCCTGATTTAGAAAGGATCGGACTGCATTAGTTGGTTCTGGGAACCTCACTTTCCGATACCAGATGACATTCACATCTGGAACATACCAGGAGGAGCTTGATTCCAGGTTTGTGTCTGAGCGGATGCGCCATACATGCTGTCCAAAAGTGAACGTGTCGCTGTCCAAACGGCCCACCAGTATTGAGCGTTCCCTAAGTCGATCCTGGACTGCCGTAGCATGTGCATCGTCAGTGTTACTAACGATCAAAACGTTTTTCTGAGACATGACTTGACTCCCACAGGCTGGGTGGAAAAGAACTACTTTCGAAAGTCATTTCTGACCTTTGTATATCACAAAATTAAAAAATATCAAGATGGGTCGTTTACTGGGCCGGAAATTCTGCGATAAACGTCGAGCCCTTGCCCTGCCCTTCAGACTCGGCGCGGATGGTGCCGCCGTGCGCCTCGACTATCTGCTTTGCGATGTAAAGACCATAGCCGGTGGAATGGACATTCACCTTCTGCGAATCCTTGCCGTGGCCGCCCTCGGTGAAAAGACGCTGCTTGTCTTCGTCGGTGATGCCGACGCCACTGTCTTTCACTGCGAACACGAGCTTGTCGCCCTCGCGCCTGAGCGATACTGCAATCGAGCCCGATGGCGTGTAATTGACAGCGTTATCTATGAGGTTGCGCAGGACGTGGTCGTTGATTTGCCCCTTATCCCCCGTCATTTGGTACGACGCGTCGTCGGCTGTAAACGAGAGCGCGAGCCCTTTGTTCTCAGCCGCAGGCCTCTCTTTCTCTACGGCCCCCGCAACGAGCTCTTTGAGGTCAAACGGCGCTTTTGTATACGTTACGGTCCCTTTCTTCAAGTTTGCCGCCTTTAGGAGAGCCTCCACCGACGCAACGCCCTGCCGCGTCTCAACGAGCGCGCGTTCCACAAGCGGTTTCAATTCCCCGGGCAATACGCCAAAATCGCCGTCAACAAGCGAAGTGAACGCGCCTGCGTCCTTGGCCAGGAACCCTTTGACTTCGTGCCCGATGAAGTGAATCAGCGTCTCCTGTCGCTCGTTGGTCGCCGCGAGCTCCTCGGCGAGCTTCTGTATTTTCTCTCGTTGCTCTACTTCGCGTATGACGCTCCGTATCAGATTGATGCCGAAGACGAGGACGAGGACGAAAACGCTTGTCTGGAACAGCATCGTAGGCAACGTATCCGAGAAAAGGACCTGGCCAAATGAAACGACGGAAAGCACGAATACGAGTATGGAAGTCGTGATGACCTTGATGTTGAACAAATGGAAACGCAGGATTGCGTAGGACGTGAACAGTACGAACGGGAATATCGAGACCGCACCGTACGGAACGAACCTCGAATCCCGCAAGAATGCTGGGAAGATGAAGTTCAGGATGATGATTGGCAAGAACATCGTAATCGCTCCGAGCAGGAAGAATCCCGTTTGCGCACGCTGTGTGCCCATGAGGCGGAACGTCTTTCGGGCGCACACTACCCATCCTGCAAGGACGAACCCTATACTTGTGACGCCGAAGAGCGCGATTGCCGGCCCGACGGCTATGTCTTTGATATACCCAGTGGCGGTAACTGCAGTGATACGCTCGAAGACGAACGGCGTAAGGCACAGCACGGATATGACGCCCGTGTACACGACAAGCGCGAGCAGATAGCGCCGTGGAAGCGTGTCGTTGTGATCCGGAAAGATGAGCAGGAGTCGAAAAATTATGAACGTTTGCCACACGGCGAGCGCGAGTTCGAAGCGTAGGAGTGCGAACGCGATGGATAGATCTTCGACGCGATAACTGAGATAGTTGAGCAAGCCCCATATTGCGGTGACGAATGCGAACGCGAAGAAAATGCGGTTCGTACTGCTCTTCTGGTCTGTGAAATAAATGACGAACCCGAGCACAAGCGTGCCCGCGATGGCAACGCCCACCGACAAGAGATCAAAATTCGCAAGGGCACCCATGGGTGCCCTAATTATAAACTATGTTCGGTTCCTTCCGAGACGTATACGCACTCGGTTCCTGGGCATAGCCGACACGGAAGATGAGCGTCGGTGTATCGCGCGTATTTCTGAATGCCGTCTCAAGAGAGAGCGCGCTTACTTCAATGGCGGCACGTTCCGCATCCGAGAGGAACATCGCTTCGCCGCGGCGCGACTTGTACCCCATCATGGTGGTACCGAAGAGTGGTTGGAACGCGAGTCCGTGCGTCGTCGCAGTAAGCCATACGCGCTCAAGTGCACGTCCGAGCGCAAGTGCGCTGGTTTTGGAAAAGTCTGGCGCATACAGTCCCCCGAGTGCCGAGCCTCCCCCATATATCTTAGCATCTTCACTCGCAATGAGTGCGGGGAGCCCAAGTTTGCGGAACGCGCGCATAAGCCAGGGCTTACTCGCGAGCTTGAATACGAATGCCTGCACTGGATTGAACTCCATGGTTTTTACGTAGAATCCGCTACGTCTCGCACGTTCTTCACGCTTCGTCCACACGATATGAGCGAAAAATGCGCTCGACAGAGCCGCATGGCCGAGCAAGAGCTGCTCGATTGCGCTTATATGCGGCGCGAGCGTCTCTCTTTTTGCAGCATCTTCAATGAGAACGAGCGTCATACCCTCAGGCATCGCAACGTCCTTGAGCGCGGCACGTGCATCGGACGCAAGTGCGCGTGATGCATACGGTCGACGGTTTGTTGCGCGTCTCTGAATGCTCGCATACAGCGGGTCGTCATATGTAGCGCTAGGCGCAAAGGCGACGCGTGCGACAAGGTCGGGCATCCCCTGATCCGGGAAGAGCATTATCGAGACGTTGTAGCCGTAATGTGGGGCGGCAATCGCGAGGTTCTCGAGGAGCGCACCATGTGCGATATATGCGCCACGTTCTTCAAAATCAAGGTATGAGTTATGGATGCCAGGGATGTTGTAGAGGGATAGTGTCAAGCCGTCCCACCGGAAACGCCACGGCTGAACATTATCACCAGAGGGAGCTCGACAAGCATCTCGCAGAATTTCAAGAAGAATTGTGTTATCGGGAACCATATTCGTTGGGTTAAGAAAACCCCCATAGTTCCATTATAACTGATTTAAGAAATGCTAACCTCGTTAATCCTCAGGTGTTTCATTATTCGGAAACACTCGGGGTATGAGTAGTTGATTTTTCAACTACCAGCCTAATGGGAACATCAGATTATTTGCCCCTTGTTCCGTTACCGCCGCCTGTTGAACCTTCGTGACCACTACACTGATCGTCGGATACTGCTACCTGTGTAGTATACGGTTAAAACTTTTCTCAATGATTCTCAAACTCCCTAGTCCTTGGAGAATACAGCTTGGCGGATCCATTTTTGGACTCCTGTTCCTATTAATTACTACTACTATTAGTAGTAGTAATTACCGGAGATAGACACTGATTTTATACCCTGCTAGCATATAGTTATTATGAAAGATGATCTTGTGTTGCGCGATCTTATGAAAGTCCCAATCGTGCGCGAGGTAAGAAAAATCGTTATAACCAGAGAACTCCGGGCTCGATTCGGTCAAGACTTTTCCGTTGAAGTGAAAAAGAACCAGAAGTATATGACCGCTTACCGATTCACTTACACTTCTCAAGGCCATGCGGTTGTGGGCTATATAGTTGTACCAAAGAAACATACTGCTCGCGCACCGACTGTAGTGTACAACCGTGGCGGTAGTGGTGAATTTGGCGCAATTCGAATCGGATGGTTATTTACTGGCACTATTGCCGCGCTCGCGCGCGCTGGCTATGTCGTTATCGCATCTCAATATTCTGGTGTTGCTGGAGGTGAAGGCGTTGATGAGATGGGTGGTTTGGATCTTCATGATGTGATAAATCTAAAAAAAATTATCGCAGGACTATCTTTTTGCGATACAAAGAAAATCGGCATGTATGGCTTTAGCCGCGGAGGTATTATGACGTATCGCACGCTTCAGAAAACAAGATGGGTACGCGCTGCGGTTGTTGTATCTGGCCCTACCGATTTGTTTTTCCAGGAGACATACCGTCCAGAAATGAGAAAACATTTTCAGAAAATGTTTGGTGGTTCACGTGAAGAAAAGAAAAAACGTTCAGTCATCTATTGGTATAAAGAGATTCCGCGTGCTGTGCCACTTTTAGTGTTGTGTGGAATGGCAGATTGGCGCGTTGACTCACGCGAAGCATTTCGGTTTGCAGAAAAAGCAGCTGGACATTTCCGTGATTTCAAGCTCATAGCATATCCACGGGGTACACATGCATTAGAAGAATACGAGACACAAGTGGATCAAGAAATTGTTAACTGGTTCGATGCTTTTCTAAAATAAAAAGAGGCCGGAAAAATCTCCGGCCTCTCATTGAGTCTTGCCGCGCCACTTAGCGGTATAGCTACACGGCCACCGCAACAGCCAGTCGCGGACGTTCGTTGCTCCGCACCTTCGGACCACTGGAACAGGTTGGAGCCTTGCAATGAGAACATGTTTTGCCAGTGCACGATTTAACGCATTTGCTCACATCTCCGTGCAGGATTACCGGTTCTTCGTTGAAGTGTTCGCGAAACAGATCCCAAGTCTGCTCGCTCGCATCCAGGAGGTTCTGTTGGTCTTCGTCACCGCGCATACCGAAGTACGGGAAATGGTGCAGGAAGTAGCCGAACGCGATCTGGCAGTCCTCAGCATACTTCAGCGTGTCGAGGATGTGGTAGTGCCAGAACGAGTCAATAGCATGAGTCGGCACGATTGAGCGATCTGGATAGACGGCGTTGAGGTACAGAAACCGCTTGTACCAGACCTCCGTCTCGCGCACCTGCTCAAGGGTCCATCCTTCACCCTCGACCGGATCCATGAGTTTGACCATGATGGGTTCCAAATCGAGCGCCTGGATTTTCTGATAACAACCGCCATCACCGCCGCCGATTGCAAGGACTGGAGAAGAATTGCTACCCCACGGTAATTCATGATGAATGTGTTTCATCACACATCTCCACAAAGCAACTGTTACCCTGGTCACGGACAATCCATGACAAAGAACAGTCTATGGGTAGTTTGTCCAAGAGGAGAATGTTGTCAACAATTAACAACTATTTTCGAAAGAAGATCGAAATGAGGGTAAAAATGTCAGAATGGACTGCCTCACCTCTAAGCCCGTAGTTGCTTGCTTATATTGAATACTGTTGCTAGTATGTGACAACAAATGGGCGAAGTGAGTTTCCGCCTGTTGTGCCAATATGACACCCCTCGCAAAACGACTCTCTGCACTAGGGCTTCCCGAAAAGGATGCTCAGGTCTACCTTGCACTTTTGTCCCTCGATGGAGCTACAGCTCAGTTGGCTAGTAAGGAGACAGGTATCAACCGTAGCTCAATGTACGTAGTCATTGAACGGCTTATTAAACAAGGGCTCATAAGCATCGGAACTACTCATGGGGTCAGAAAATATGTGGCTGCCCCACCCGAACATCTTCTGCAACTAGCAAAGGAAAAGACTGAAAAGCATGAGCTGCTTAGTAAAAACCTGCGGACCATGCTTCCGACACTTTCCTCGAAACATCGGGGGGCACGTTACAGGCCCAAAGTTACTATACTTGAAGGACGGCAGGGGTTAATAGACGGATTTGATGATAGTCTTTCTCTAAAAGAGGGATATATGCGGGTTATTTCCTCCGGTCCTGAAATTTTTAGAACCTTACCCGATTATCTACCTCCCTATGTCCAGAAACGGATGGAAAGAAACATCGGTATGGTTGGGATTCATCCGGCAGAGCCTCACAGTATGAATGCATTTAAGAATATGCCTGTGTCTAAGGATTTGGATACACATTTTTTTATCTCAGAAGACAGGTATCGATTCCCTGCTGATTTTGCTGTCTACGATGATAAGACGATTTTTATGTCGCACACATTCCTTTTTACAGCGTTCATTAGAAGTAAGAAAATTGCGGAATTAATGAAGACAATTTTTGACCTTGCGATCGGAGAAGCGCGGAGGATAGGTGATGAATTTCCATGAATACTTTACTGTCACACCTCCAAGAATTTGGGCTTTCACAAAAAGCGGCGGTTCTTTATCAGGAATTACTTACTATGGGTCCGGCAAGCGCGCACGAGGCCGCAAGAGAAGCAAAACTCAATCGATCGTCGGCCTATATGTTACTTGCTACGCTTGTGGAACAGGGATTTGTCGAGAAAACACAACAGAATGGGATTCTTAAATATCATGCTGTCTCTCCAGAAAAACTTGTGGAACGAGCTGATAAGTTGGCTCAGGACTCGGCTCGACAGGAAAATGAAATGAGTTTATTACTTTCCGAACTTCTTTCAGTATCGAAGAAATTAAAGAGCCAACCACACGTGTTGTTTTACGAAGGAGTTGGCGGAATACAAACTGTTAGTAATGACCTACTAGCCTACCCGCCTGGGACGCAAGTGTATACATTTTTACCTATATCAAAAACTACATTCGGATCATCATTTTCCTTTTGGGATAATCAAAATTTGCAACGCAAGTATAAAACGAAGATTATTTTCCCTTACGAAAAAACTGTCGAGCGCGCGCTGTTAAATGCGAATGACGCCTCAAGAGTACGAAGTGTACCAGCCGATATATACCCATTTTCTTCTGAACTGCGTATATATGCGGACAAAATCGTATTCATTTCAACAAGCGAGGAATTCGGTGTGATTATTCAGAGTCAGGATATTGCAGATGTTATAGAGAGTCTCTTCAATCTTGCATGGGAAGAAGCTGGACGACTCGATGCTAACGAAACAAAAAAAGTAGAGGGAGAATAAGATAATTAAGCTTATGGCTAACGTACTACCCACTTCTGCTTGATGCCCGAACGGAAAAAGCGCTCGTGCTCGTATGGCCAGAACACTACATGTGGGAAGACGCGACGTCCTTTCATGCGATGTGTCTCGCGGTACTCGGAACTTTCTTTGAGCAACTGTTCAGTCACCAGTTTCGTCACCTTCTCTTTCAGCGCATCGGTACGCACCACACCGCTCTTGAGTTCGACATTGACTTCAAACCGCTGGTTCTGGTTGCGGTCATACTCCACGCGCATTGCGAACTTCCCCGTCAGCTTCGAGCGAAGCGACGTCTGCTCGAGCGCG
Source organism: bacterium (assembly GCA_021778295.1). Lineage (GTDB taxonomy): Bacteria > Patescibacteriota > Minisyncoccia > Phycocordibacterales > Phycocordibacteraceae > C7867-001. The sequence continues at coordinate 84,249 of JAJYCP010000001.1, read as the reverse complement.
CGCCGGATAGTCGCCGGATAAATCTGGAATGCATAGAAACTGACCGAGAAATCGTTCCGCTCGTAGACGTATACGAACGGCAGGCTCCATCGTGTTTGCGCAAGACCCCGGCCGGAGAGCTCCTTCTCGAGGTCGACGCCGGCCGCATGGAACGCGTCGGTTAGTTCGTCGTACCGGTACACGCCGCCGACATCTTTTAAATCGTATCGTACAAGCGGAAGGCCGGCCGCCGCGGAGCACACGAGCGTCCGGTCCACTTCCTCAAAGAAAAAGAGGCTCGGGAGGAATTGCGTCAGCGTCGGCAGCCGGATGGAATTGTCAAACAGCTTCCGGTACAGTTCCGGATGCTCCACCGCGCGGCGGCGCGCGAGCACCGCAAGCGGCGTTTCGTACGACATCGTCCCGAGGTCAACTGTGCCGTAGTGATTGAGGGTCGCGGTGATATCGTCTTTCTTCCCCGCCATCTCAAGTACGTAATCCCTGAAACCTTCGGAAAATCCTTCGGCCGAGAAGATGAAGCCGAGATTGTATTTCTTCCAATCCATCCCCTCCCGAATGCCGTCGTCGAGCGTATCTTTGACGAACGGACCGTAACCGCCGATGATGACCTGATCGAAGTCGTCGCCAAGCTTGCGAATCGCTTTGATAATCTCGATTTTATTGATGCCCGGATTGATGATGCTGAGCGGATAATCGCCGCGCTCGGCGAGCATGGTTATCGCTTTATAGGTAAAGACACCGCCTATCCACGCACCCATTGGGAATCCGTTGACGTAGAGCGTGCGCTTCTTATGAATTTGAAAGTTGGTGCGCAGATAGAGTTCGGCGAAGAGCGCATACTGCGCATCTTGCATCGCTCCGTGTGGAAAATAGAACGGCTCGCCGGTCGAGCCGGAAGTCGTGCAAACGGTCCATGCGCGTTCGGAGAACTCACCGTCCCAGCACAACTCCTTCAGAGGATAGGCGCGCAGGTAGCTGGTCTTATCCAAAAGTGGGAGCTGTTTGAAATCTTGCATTGAGCGGACGGAATCGGGGCGGATGCGGTTTTTCTTCAGCACATCCTTGTACGCGGGAACTCGTTCGGCCATGGCGTGGAAGAGTTTGAGCGCTTGTATTTCGCCGCGACGTTCCCAGAGGCGCGGAGCGTCCTCGCGCAGCCGTTTTTCGAGGTGCTCTATATTGCGCAAGGCGGTCGGGAGTTCGAGCGTGCGTATCTCTTGCAGAGGGTATTTCATGTTTTAGGAGGGGTAAAAGAATATTTAGCGCGATGTGATATTTCCATATCCATTGAAAATCTTTTCTGCCATGCGGTTTGCGATGCGGCTCGGCGCTATTTTCTCCGCGCGGCTTTCAGCAAAAATCTTTCGCAAAGTCTCGGGAATGTGAAGTACCGCACGCTCGACGCGAGTACGGTCATACGCCGGATTTTTGTATTCATCGAATACCGCAATGAGCCCCCCTGCGTTTACCACGTAGTCTGGCGCATAGAGAATGCCGCGCTCAAACAATGCATCGCCTGCCGATTCTGTTTCAAGCTGGTTGTTTGCGCCCCCCACAACAATTTTGCACGCAAGGCGGGATGCGTTGCGTTTATTCACAGCGCCTGAAAGCGCGCAGGGGGCAAACACGTCTACTTCCTGGCGATCAATTTCTGATGGCGCAACCGCCATGACACGCGGATATTTGCGTTTGATCTCTTCCACGCGATTTGCGTCAATGTCTGATACAAAAATCTTTCCCGCCGTTCCAACCGGCTCATAAATATACGAGAGGAACCCTTCACCGATCTTTCCAAGGCCCTGAATCGCAAAGGCGCGGCCTTTGAGTTCACTTGAGCCAAACACTTCCATAAGGGCCGCTTTGAGCGCTTCGAAAACGCCAAGTGCCGTAAACTCCGTTGAGTTGTCATTAAAGCCGATGACATGCCGCGAAACTTTACGCATGGCATCAAGATCTACCTGCCGGATGCCCACATCGCTGCCTGTCACGAAACGGCCGCCAAGGAGATTCACACGCGCTGTATACGCCCCCAAAATGGAGTCACGGACGGTGTTCTCCATTTTTTGAGGATCGCTCTGCGCAATGATCACGCCCTTTGCGCCACCGCAATTAAGACCTGCGAGCGCCGCTTTGTAGGACATGAGTCGGGAGAGGCGAAGCGCATCTTTGACGCCCTCAAGCGAGGAAGCGTAGTGCCAAAAACGCGTCGCGCCGAAAGACGGGACGTCCGGGTTGGCACGATGGATAGCGATGACTGCAGACAAGCCGGATTCTTTGTCGTGTGCAAAGGAGACGAGCGGGTGGTTATCGAACTCTTTCAAAGCTTCGATGCTTGTGATGTCTCCGGTATCTGAAAAGCCAAGCATAGATTTTTATGAGTGGGAATGCGTACCTTTTTCGACGCTTTCCGGAGAGATCCAGGCGCGAATGTCTTTCTCGGTACCCTTCCCGAGCGCGATTTCTTTAATCGCGTAGGTCGCGACGACTGCGCCAAGAATGGCTGCCGAACCGAGCTGGCTCCACGACACCAGTTCTTTAGCAAGCACGCGCTTCACGCTTGCAATCATTTTCGGATCGACCCGATGCACGCCGCCGACGATGTCGTGGATGATGACGTCGCCCGCCTTCTCTTTCGTCATTGGGCCGTCGGCGAGCTTTTCCTCGTAGTATTCGTGCGGCTTGCCCCAGATTTTGTCATGGCCGAGATCATACCGCTCGACGTGGAGTACGACGCCGTCGCCATTGTCGGTCACCATCACAACAGGAATCTTGTATTTCATCGCGAGCAGGCGCGCGTGAATCTTGAACGGCATGTCGTCGATCTCTTCGAGAATACAGTCTATCTTGCCGGCTTTGATGAGCTCTTCGAGATTGGTTTCATTCACGCCTCCCTGGAGCAAGGTAACGTTCGCAAACGGATTATCTTCATAAATGCGGTGCGCCGCAATGACGGTCTTGTTCAAGCCAACTTCATGAACGCCCGCAAGGATGCGATTAAGATTTGTGGTATCGAGCTCGTCGAAGTCGGCGAGAATGATGTCGTTGCTGATACCCGCCTGCGTCAATACAAAGGCCACGTTTGACCCGACGCTCATGCCAAGCACGGCCACTTTGTAGTCGCGCAGTTTCTTCTGTTCTTCGGCAGTGATAAGGTCCTGATTGCGGTTCGTCTTGAGCTGGTAGTAATCCCCGGCATCTACAGTCTTTACGAGCGTATTGTTCCAGGGGAAATATACATAGACAAATGCGCCCTCTTTCGAAGACGCATACTTCTTGAAATCCTCGGTCGCATAGGCCTCTTCTTTCGGCGTACCAATGAACGCATGATTATCGATAAAGAAAAGCTCTTTGATCTGGCGGGAGAATGCGTCGACTTCAGTGAGTTCCGAATGCGACGCCCGAAGCTTGGCGACTTCGCTGTCGCCTGTGAGGATGACCGGGCGAGTTTCCGCCGTCATGCAAAGACTATAGCACGCAAAACCTAGCGGGAGAAATGGGGTCAGCCGCCATTTTTCTCGAACGACTCATGGCATGCATAGAGTATGGCATTACATTATTGAGAATTTACTGTTGATAATATAATACATCTGAAGATTGGATTTCTTTTGTGTCAGAACAAGGTTGTTGATTTGGAGAAATCCCCTCCCAGTTCCACGTAATTGAGATCTCAAGTATGATATGTATTGATGGCCGCATTCCTCGTGGAACCCTCTCAAACGTTGGCAGCTTCGTTTCAAAAAGCTCTCGAAGAGCAAGCTATCTATTTAGGTAATGATGAGATTTCAGAATACATAACACACAGTAAAGATGCATCGTTTGGAATAAACCTACGCCTTGGCGAAGTTGCTCGCACGGAATATTGGCTTCAAGAAAATGAAAAGTATCTTGGTCGAATTCAAATCAGAAAAAACCCGAGCGGGAGGTTTTCCGATATTGCAAGTCATGTGTATTACGAAATACGCCCCTCTGAACAAAGCAAAGGATACGGGACCAAAATACTTGCACTGGGCATTGAGAAGGCTCGAGATCTCGGTATGGACAAACTTATCATTGCCTCCGATGAAACGAATGTTGCTTCGCGGAAAATCATCGAGCATAACCGAGGTGTTTTTGAAAAAAAAGTATCCGTACCTGATTCACCAACACCTACGTACCTCTACACTATTAAATTATAGAAAACGACCGGAGCAAGGCTCCGGTCGTAGGTATAGCTGGAGAGTTATCCACGAGAAAGATGTTGATGCTCGCCTCCACCGAAATTGATGCAGACGCAGGCCATCTGCGGTTTCCCCGAATCCAACCGCCAGCTGGTGATCCTGGCGTCCATACCTTCGAGCTCTGCCCGATTACATGGACGCATTTCGAGGGTACGCGAGGCTGGATCGTTCTTTTCCAGCAGTATTTCGTTGTCGCCGACTGGAAAGTGCTGATGCAGCAACGTGACGCCAAATCGGTCTAGCCGTCCGTGCTTTTTCAGCACCGTTGCAATCTCCTCTAAGCACGTCTGGTCTTCTGCCCCAAACAGAGGAACGTTCTTCAAATCAGGGAGTGGATCCGATTGGATGATATCGGGTTGCATACATGAGGACATGATGTCGTTCATTTGTCTCATCTCCTTATCACAAAATAACCGTTACCTCTGCGTGCAGTTAATCCGCAGCAAAGAACAGTCTGTAATTAGTTTAATAAAAAATATTGTGTTGTCAAGGTTCTGTACGAGTCCAGTACATGAACTTGACAAACAGCGCTAACGCGCTACTATAGCGGTATGAATCGAAATTGTGGTTATGTCGCACCGATGACGAATGAGATCTTCGATCTCGACGTTACCGCTTGCGCATAGCCGCGATTTTTCTTCCCCTCCCAAACCCTCAAGAAAGACCTCGGCTCTGCGGAAGCCGAGGTTTCTCGTTTTCTGGAGCAGAGCATGTTCATTGAAAGGAAATTATCATGAGCGACCATTCGCCCATTCATCAAGGCTATAACGTCTCACTCGGCGCGATGCGCCGTGATTACATCCCCCTCTTCATGCAGGGGGCCAACGACCCAGACGTGATGCGCGGCGTCACCTTGCGCCCGCCCGTTACGCTCGAAGCGGAGTTCGCGTGGTACGACGGTATGGCGAGCAGGACTGGCAACGTCACCTTCGCTATTCTGCTTCACGAGCGCGACGAGATGGGTACGATGACCGGCTACCGCTACATCGGGCACACTGGTCTGCACAGCATCACCTATCCCGACGGCCACGCGACGAGCGGTACCATCATCGCCGACAAGTCGTGTTTCGGAAAAGGCTACGGGACCGAAGCGAAACTGCTACTCCTCTATGAAGCGTTTCGCAACCGGGGCCTCCGGAAAGTCTGTTCGGAGGTCAAGGTCTTCAACGACAATAGTTGGGGCCACTTGCTTGCCTGCGGCTACCGGCAAGTCGGTCGTCGGGCGGCTCACCATTTCTACAATGGTACGTTCGTCGACAGTGTCCTGTTCGAGATCTTTCGCGACGCGTGGGAGCAGACCTGGCATACCTACCAGGAAACGGGAAGCCCGCCACGACTCACCGAGGAGCAGCGCACGGTGCTACGGAAAGAGACGAGCGAATCATGATCTTTGGCCGTCCTCCCTCGGGAGGCGGCTTTTTCTATACGTGACCGTAATGGGGACAACCACCATTTTTACTTCACGCCTGCTTCATCTCGATTTCATCTTGGGTATGCGAGCATAATCAAACTCTATGATACACTGGCGAAATACGTTTTTATGAGTTTCCAAAAAAGGGCGGCGGCAAAAATCGCGTTGTTCGTTGTATTCGGTGTTATCGGCGTGGTTATTGCTGTACAGCACTTGATGCTCGTATGGCCCTTGGTCATCATCTATGGAACACTGACGTGGAAAGAGTACGCTTCTCATTCTTTCGTTTCAAAAGTCATACCTGCTCATACCATTATCCAAAGAATGCTCCATGGGCTTTTACTTTTCCTTCACCTCTCTCTTGTGTTCTCTTTTTCCCATCCCGAGTATTTCAGCATCCTTATACTGGCATTCCTTCTGTTTGAGATGCTTACCTATACGCTGAAGCTCCCGTCCATGCAAAACCCGGCGACCGTCTTCCGAAAGATAAAAATAAATACTGTGGAAGCATTGCTCGCTTTATTCGCCTTTCTCGGAGTATTTTTCGGATATGCTCAGCTTACCCTCATCATCTGGTGTATCGTGGTCACGGACATCAGTATCTATTCCATCCTTTTCAGGAAGATGTATGTCGTCCCGATCCTTTCCTGACGTCCGTTGACACACCATGAATGCAGTCTCAATTACGAATAATCCCATTTGGGCAATTCTTTTTTGGGTTAGTTTTTATTCATGGTTCTTTGTCTTTGAAACCTGGGTAAGCATGCGCGACGTGCGCGCAAAAACGACCACCGACAATACGGACGGTTATAGCGCATTATTTTTTTGGGCCATGCTGTATACAGGAATTTTCCTCGCTTTTGCTTTTGCCTTCTTGGTACCGGCATTCCGTATCGATAATGGTGGTTTGAATTCTTTACTTTTCACTTCCGGAATCATCTTAATCTGGGTGGGTATTCTGTTCCGCCTCTGGTCGATTCAAACGCTGGGGAAATACTTTCGAACCGTTGTCCTCATCCAAGACGACCACAAACTCATCACGTCCGGACCGTACCGGTATCTTCGCCACCCGTCCTACACCGGATCGATGATCTCCGTTCTCGGCGTGGGCCTCGCGCTCGGAAATTGGATGGGTCTGCTTTTCATACTCTCGACCGTATGTATCGGGTATCGTTGGCGTATACACGTCGAGGAAATCGCTTTGAAAAAGCGCTTTGGAAGCGCGTATACGGAATATACTAAAAAAACTTGGAATCTTATCTTGTTTATATGGTGAGCATATATAATGAAGGGCACGTAGTTTCATGTTAGAAAAATGCAAAAGATACGGACTTGAAATGCGTACGGTGCTCCGCACCAGTGTGAGCGTGTTTCGGAACCCGTCATACGGGATTATCTCAGCGGGCGGCGCACTCGTGTTTTTCGGCGTGTATCTTCTCGTGCCTGTGTGGCTTGTCCCCGGCAACACGCTCGCATTCGAACTTTCCCGAATGACTGTGCTCAACTACGCTTTGCTTGTCACTCTTGCGCTTATGACCGGCGTGCTGCTGTCATTTGAGCTTTTTGCATTTCGACGCTCCCGGACGCAAGGCCTCCGTGCCGCCGGAGAAAGCGGCATCGGCCTCATCGCCTCGCTCACCGGCGGTGTGCTCGCAGCCGCTTCCTGCGGATGCGGTATCGGCATCCTGCTCGGCGTACTCGGCCTTGGCGGGGGCGCGCTTTTTGTCGCCGCGAATCAGTCCGGAATTATCGCCGTCATGCTCGTTATCGTGGCGATCGGCTTGTACTTTTCAGCGCGCCGCGCTGCCGGACTCTGCGTCACCTGCTAAACGCTCGTGTAGGACGCGTGGCAAACGCAGGTTACTGCGGTATAATCCGACGCACCCACTGGTGAGGAGGTTCGTATGGACATCAAAGCACTTGCGACAGAAGCTGCGAGGCGACGCCGTAAGAACGGCGGGACGATGCAGAAAGCCGTTGATGACGTATTAAAGCAATACAGTCTTGGGACGAGCGAGTATCTCGCGCATCGCGCAAGCGTGCTGCGAGAATGCGGGCTCCGGAGCGGCAGGAAATCCCGCGGAACGCGACACCTGCAGCGGCAGTTAAGTTTCAAGTTCAAATAACAAAGAGAGTACATTTCTAACGGGAGCTTTATGCTCCCGTTATTGTTTTATATCGTGTTACTTGTCCAACGCATCACCCGAGACCGAATCGTTCTTTTTTATTTCTTCACGGATGCGTTCCTCGAGCCCTTTCCTGTTCTCCCGGTAATGATCTTCGATGATAGTCGCTCCGTGGTGCGCGTTCGCATAGGACATTTTTTGCGAGAGCATGAGGTACCGCTCATGCAATTCATGCAGCACGATAAAGGCACGCTCCTCCGTCTTGAGAGATTCTTCGAGCCAAATCTCATTTTTTGGAATCCATGCATACACTACGTCGTGTCCCCCTTCGGCGTACCCGAGCATGTATACGCTCCTGACGAGAGGCCCGTCGACGAGCCACACGCTTACCGCGCTGCTGTATTCCTTAAGCTTCTCTTTCTTGAGAGAGCGGCGGAGCATCTCTTGGTTTTGAGAAGTGAGAATCTTTTGCATGCGTTTCCCGTTCTGTCGGAGCGTTTCCTCAAAAGCGTCGGCCTTATGAGCGGCTTCCGCGACAGTAATTCCCTCTTTTAGAAAAGAGACTTCCTTGAGGAGGCGTTTGATGTACAGGTGGTATTCTTTTCCGGACATTTCATCATCGATCCAAAATTCTTTTTCCGGAATAAAACGAAAGTGACCGTGGTAGTCATATTCGACGAAGTTCTCATCGAGTTCTTTGCGAACCAGTGCGCCATTTACGAGCCAGACGGTATACCCGTCCTGCTCATCCAGTTTTTTGATGTAGATATGCGAGTGAACCATGGGTGACTAATCGTTTTAGGTAGCTGCTATAGCTGTGAAGTGTATCACGGATCATTCCTGCTCTTGGTGCACGTGCTATGGTAGAGCCATGGACGAGGGACCAGAGTCTCCGCAATACGGTCCGCATACCAACGCTCTCAAAACGCTTCGGGACAAGGTGTATTTCCACCGGCTGCCCTCCTACGGCAACAAGATATTCTATTCGCTCGGCTTCCTGGCGCTTACGTGCCTGGTACTACTCGCCGTTACCGGCATCACGATGGCATTCATGGGTCAGACGTGGTGGCTTACGAATCCATGGGGCATTTTCCTCCGGAGCGTGCATCTGTGGACGGTGCAGGCTTTCATATTCATCCTCCTACTCCACGTTCTCGTCGGATTTACGACAAGCGGCTTCCGCGCGCCGCGCAGGATGGTGTGGGTCTTCGGAGCGATTATTTTTTGTCTGGTGCTTATCCAGACTGAATTCGGCTACGGCTTGCGCGGTGATTTTTCTTCTCAATTCCGGGCAGTTTCCGGAGCAGACTTTTGGAACGGCGCCTATCTCGGCTACTGGCTTAACCCGCTCAACTACACGCAAACGCTCGTGATCCATATTGCTATTATTCCGCTCACGATACTCGCACTCTTCCTCGCCCACTACGTGCTTGAGCGCACCTACGGCATCGCGCGCCCCTACCGCAAAGACATTTCTTACACCATGGTTCCCGCGGATCATCGCATCCTCTTTATCCGCGGCGGGGCGCTCGTTGCGCTCATTCTCGCACTCGCGTTCTTCTTCCATTCGCCGTACGTGCCGGCAGTGCGCATTGCGGATATCGCTCGGCAAGACCCGAGTCTTGTCGCGACGACGCTTCTGCAAGAATTTACCCACACATCAGACACCGCAACCTATTTCGACTCCATCGATCCCTACACATTCGATACCAGAGAAGTTTATGTCGTGACGCCCTACGAGCAGTACCTGGCAAACAGCAAAAAACCAAACGCGTGGACCGCGTTTATCAGCGCGTCAACCGCTCTTCAAAACGCCGATATCCAGGGGGCACAACAGTACGTTAGTGCCACGAGTATGGATTTCTCTGCAAGCACGACGAACCCCGTCATTGCGATGCTCGATACGCTCATGCCGATAGCGCAAAGCGGGCTATATGAGTCGCTTCTCGATCAAGAAAATCCGAGCATCAACAACACGTATACTCTGCGCTTTTTGGTGGATATGGGCATTCCGGAAGCGAAAGCCGCAACACTCAACATGGATACCGCCCAATGGGGTATGACTAAAGATGAGACCGGAAGCGTATGGAAGCTTCCGCCCGGCTCGTGGTGGCTCCTGCCGCTTGCCGTGGTCAACAGCGTTTTCAATCTGCCGAACAACTTATACGGCGATCGGGATGCCGCGTTCATCCTCGGGTTCATCATGCTCACATTTATCCTCTTCCCCTATATCCCCTATCTGAACCGTCTGCCGGAACTTTTGAATCTCGGACCCTTCATCTGGAGAGAACGACCGCCGCCACACGATACAAACAAGGGCTGACTGCACGAGCAGTGCCGCGCTTGAGGAGTTTGACTACCGCAGTGAAAGTTGTATGTTCTAAACGGATACTTCCTTGGGAGGCTCTCATGAGCAAATGGTGCGAATGCGGGCGACGGATCAAAGTGAGGTCGAGACGCAAGGGGTGGCGTGGCACTCCCGACAAAAATCACGACCTTTGTCAAAAATGTTGGAGATCCCTTTGGGACTCAATCAAACGCAAGCCCCGCAAGAAGGCCCGCAAAAAGCAGGGCTTCTTGCGGGGCTTCTTCATTATTTCAATTCGGTCTGCTTCCCGCCTTACGCACCGCTCGTACCGTGGCGATGAGCACGAGCGCACTTGAAAGCGCTATGAGAATATCGAGTCCGCCGATACCGTGATACCCGATCAGGTTCATGACAAATCCGCCGATGACAGCTCCGGCAACGCCGACGATGACATCCCAGAATAATCCTCCCCCGCCCCCGACGAGCATGGTGGCTACCCACCCGACGAGCGCGCCCAGGACCGCCCAAATGACGATTTTCATATGTCGCCTATGGTATGCCGAATTGTCCACTATGGCCACCCGTCAGCGTCGAATTGGTTTACTAGACAGTGCACAGACATGAAGTGGGAATGGAGTTTTGATATACTGGAGGCTTACCCGTATTCTTTTTGCGATTCATGCAATATTCTTTTCTTGCCGCGAGCACGATATCTGTGGTGCTGCTCATCACGACGCTCGTCAGCCAAATGCGGAAAGGGACCGGATTTGGGACGGCAGTACGTCAGCCTTTATCGGTCATTTTCGGTATTTTATTCGTCGTCTTTCTGGGTCTCTTTCTTAAAAACGCACAGAACGCCGTGCAATCCGGCACGAGCGCGATCGGCGTACAAAACGGATCCTCAGGCACTGCGCCGAGCACTGCGGTTCTTCCGGGTAATATTTCGCTCGCCAGATTGGAATCGCTCACTAACTACAGTTACACCGAAGTTACCCATGGCGGAGGGCGATCAATGACGATTTCCGGCAATGTGTACAGTGCGGACAATTGGGAAACGACTACGCCATGGGTGGAAAGGTATATCGGTACCCACACCTACGTAAAACTCGGGAAGTGGTATGCCTCGCAGGGGAGGAGTACCCCTCCTTTGCTGGGATTTGCACAACAATTCTGGGGAATGGCGACGAATCCGACAGTACGTTTGCGCGAGGACGGCACCTGTAATTTTGCCAACACTGCCGGCCACGTATGGACTGTCGTGAGGGCCAACGGAGGTGCTGAAACCATCGTGCCGATGTCGGCTTGCATCGCGGATCAGAGCGGCGCATTGCTGCAGTTGCTCGCTGGTCTCAGTAATGCGATAAGCGGAAACAAAAATATAGGAGCTAGTTTTACCATAACCGCCATCGGTACGGTGCAGCCGTTTGCAGTACCGAGTCCCGTGGTCGGCGGTTAGGCTTGAATTGCTTCGGGAGAGACGAAAAGAAAGGAGCTGCTGATGTCCTATCAGCAGCTCCTTTTCATTTTACCTTCTGGTCATTATTCACGATCAGCATTTTGGGATACACGCGTTCGCGGAGGAAGTGAGTGACGTACGACGGTACATATCCCTCCTGCCTCATACGGCGTGCGTCTTGGATTATCCGCATGTCGTTCAGCTCCCTGTGCTGGTAAAAGTATGCCAGATCGAAAAGCTTGAGGAGGGTCGACGTCTGGAATCGATTGTCTCTTTTCATCCACTGGAGCGTTTGCAGAACGGTCGCAGGTCGCATGTCGGTATCCTTTTCTAAGGAACGTGCTGGGCGGCACTATACAACAGTAGCAGCGAAAAAACAAAAAGGGTACCCGTAGGTACCCTTTTGATCAGAGGAAATTGCTTTACCCTTCTTCCCTTTTCTCGAGTTCAGCTCGTTCTTCGAGCCGCTCGATAATCTGAGCGGGATCGGTGCTCTCCCCTTTGAGGAAGGTTTGCACCGCTTCCCGATTCATGGCACGGATTGCCGCGTAGGGTCCGGAGGAAGGGTCTGACTTCGGTTTCTTATTCGTGTTCATGCTTCACCTCTCAAGAACAAAGTGAAAGGAACGTCCTGGCCGCCAAAAATCTTTGGCTAACCGTTAGGGGTTATACCACGTAAGTCTAAAAATACAAATAGCAGGAGCACGGGATGCTTCCCTGCTCGAGACAAGACCGTTATACGACCGGTAAGAAAAAAGGGTCTGGTGCGTCCTCAGAAGTGAGTTTGGAAAGGAAATTTCGAACGAACGCCCGAGGGGAAACATTCCCGAAGTCAGCGAGCAACGCGAACAGCTACGCATGCCCTCCATAACAACATCTTTGCACTGGCGTATGATGCAGGAAGCCCTCCCAAGAGCGCATCGCATGACTCGCCCTTACGAAAACGCATTTCTTGAAGCTTTTGACGAATACGCCGACGCTTTGTTTCGGCATGCTTCCTTTCGCATTAAGGGCCGCGACCGGGCGATCGATCTCACTCAGGATACATTTCTGAAAGCATGGGATTATGTGCGCGAAGGCAATGAAGTGCGCAATTGGAAGAGTTTTCTCTACCGAGTGCTCAATAACCTTATTATTGATGAGTACCGACGAACGAAGGAAGAATCTCTCGATTCCTTGCTTGAAGACTCATCTGCATGGGCGAATACGCTCGTCGCCGCGGGAAGCCGCGCAGAAAAAGAAGAGAAACTGGACGATGAGTTCATGTTGGAAAAGATACGGACATTCATCTCTCTCATGCCGGATGCGTATCGCGCGGCGCTTACGATGCGTTATAGCGACGGACTTTCGGCGAAAGAGATTGCCGGAGCGCTCGGCATATCGGAAAATGTCGCCGCAGTCCGCATTCATCGAGCGCTTGCGCATTTGAAGAAACTTTGCGGATCTATGGATATATGAAAAACGATTTTGAAAAACGAATAAAAAAAGCGGGAGCTCATATAACGCTCACTGAAGCCGAGCGCGAAAAAATGCGTGCTTTGCTGCGCGAGTACGCGACGATGAAACCTGTTCGGGAACCGGTTGCGCCCTTGCCTGTGCATGCGACGTTTTTTGACGCATGGGTTGCCTATGTGCGACGGCCGATTGGCATAGTCGTCGTTGCTGTGCTTATACTCGCGCTCTCTTCGAGTGGCGTTGCGTACGCCGCCGAAGGAACACTTCCCGGCGATATCTTGTATCCGATAAAAGTGAATGTCATTGAGCCTGTCCAACTTGCTCTTGCGGTTTCGCCCGAAGCGAAAGCGGCGTTGCAGATGACATTTGCGGGGTATCGTATTGATGAAGCGGCACTGCTGGCAAACGACGGGAAGCTCGGTACAACGACGGAGGCCGCACTTGCCGCAAACTTCACCGAAAACGCCAGCGGCGCGGCGATCGCCGTGGCACAGGAACGTATGCGCAACCCGACCGCCGCAGATATGCTCTCGGCGGGATTTGCGGCCCGCCTCGCGGCCTACGAAAATGTGCTCGCCGTAGTGGCGCACTCGCGAAACAAGGGTGCGACCGAGCATCTCCAGGCGGCTATCCAGACGCAACTTGCTTTGATCGCAAGCGCGCAGACGAGCGGCGATGCCTCGTCGACTTTGCCGGACGGTATCCCACCGCAAGAGCAGTCGACCATCGCCGACCAGAATGTTCTTCATCTGCAGAATGCAGCGGATACGGCCTTGCGCGTTTCCGCGGGCATCATCGGGGCGGCATCAAGCACCCTCGATGCCTCGAGTTCGGCTGATGCGCGCCGCGAACTGCAACGCGCTTCCGCGCTCGTCGAACAGGGGCGCGTACTGCTCAAGCGGCATGACGAAAATGGCGCCGCGCGCGCATTCCAAGATTCCCTCTCCGCTACGGCGCGTCTCGATGTGCTCACGCGCGCCGCCGCGACGCTTGGAGTGCAGGTCTTTGCTACGACTTCCGCATCGACGACTTCCAGCGGCGCGCTTGGAGGATCTCCGGCGGATGCAAGAGATACAGTGCACCTTCCGCGTGTGCTTTCTCCCGAGAAAAAAGGGCAGAATCTCCCGTTTGGGCTATAAAGTTTTCCCCAAAAGCCCTTCGAAGCAGGTTCCTGTTCCGTGCTATTATGGGTGGGTCTCTCGAGTTATTACTGGCTAGCTTATGTAACAATGCACTTCTTTAGAAATCATCGTTTTCTTTCCCTAGCGGCCGGCGCGGCATTCGCCGTCAGCCTTTTAGGCGGCGCTTCTTTTGCCCAAGCCGCATCCCTGAGTACGATTCAGATTCAGGCCATACTTAATCTCCTGCAAGCATTTGGCGCCGATACGGCAACGATTGCAAATGTGCAGGCTGCGCTCGAAAATACGGCGACTTCAACGCAAACTTCGACATCGAATGGCTCGAATCCTTCGAGCAATACTACGCCGACCTCAAATAGTAACGGTAATTGCACCCTGCTTTCTACTAATATGAGCATCGGTTCTACCGATCGGACCACGGAAGGTGAAGTTTCGCGTCTGCAAGCGTTCCTCGGGAAGGATAAGAGTATCTACCCCGAAGACGCCATCACCGGCTATTTCGGTTCGTCGACGTTAGCGGCGGTACAACGCTGGCAGGCCGCTCAAGGCATCGTTTCTTCAGGTAATTCCGAGTCCACGGGCTATGGAAATGTCGGACCGCTGACCCGCGAAGACATAAATAAGGAATTGGAGATGGAATGCGAGATGGGAGATTCTTCTTCATCTTCCTCGTCTCCTGACTCCACAGCCTCTTCGACCGGTGATATCGGTTCTTCTTCTTCCTCGTCTTCCGACTCCACAGCCTCTTCGACCGGTGACGTCAGCGGAGGAGAGAACGCGAAAGTGGGCGTAGGCGCGCATTGCGGCGGCTTTATCCAAAATGCGCCGCAGTGCGCCGAAGGTCTCCACTGCCAGCTCGGTCCGATTGTCGATGAGGGTGGCACCTGCGTGCAAAACAGTGAAGGCTCTACCGGTCCTACGTGGTCTTCCACAACGACGGTTCATTCGGAAGGAAATTAATCTAGCCGCCATCAAACAAACACACCCGCGAATCAAGCGCGGGTGTGTTTGTATGTTTCAGTACAGATGACTCTTTCGTGCGCAGTTGACATTATTCTTGCGCGGAGTACTTTCATTCTCGTGGGGATGCATGTCGCAAAGCCCCACTGCTCTTTTTCTTTGGGAGAAAACCGATGAAAAACGTCACGCGGTTAAAGAAAGCGCTCCTCATGCTCTCCGGCGGTATCGATTCGGCTGTTTGCCTCTTGATGCTTCAAAGACAAGGATTTGAAGTGACCACGCTTTCGTTCCGGCAAGAATCTCGCCTGAACAATATGCCTGAAGTCCTGTGTGCGCGAGCCTTTGCGAAGCGATTCGCTACACGGCATATCGAAGTGGATCTCACGTCGGCCGACGAGCTGATCCGGCACATGCCGGACCTGCGGCTGTCGTTTGGCGGATCTATCAATAACTGCCCGGGTAGCAAAACGCAGGGCGCGCCGATGAGTGTGTCGATCATGCTTAGCATGGCGTTGATGCACGCGTGCACGGCCGACATCGGAAAGGTCGCCTGGGCGTTGCACGCGGACGACCTGCCGAGCGAGCCGCATCGCCGCAAGGTGTTTCGGCTCATCACGCTCCATCAAGACCTCGCGGAACTGCAAGCGCAGGTACGCCCGCAGATTATTCTGCCGCTCATCAGGTACACCAAGCCGCAGATTGTACGTATACTGGCTCCCGAGTACGGGATCAACGTGGCCGAGACTTTCAGCTGCTCGGATCCGAAGGGCGGGCAGGCCTGCGGAAAATGCGGCCAGTGCCTCGCAAGAGATGCCGCATTATTTCCGTTGGAAAACCGGCGCAGCGCGTAACCGCCGCCGTATAAACCATTATGAGCTCCCATGCATGCATGGGAGCTTCTTCTTATCTTTTCACCTAAAGCGCGGGCGGGGGAAGCGGAGCGGGATGCTGCAGCTCCGGCTCGATGAGCGCGTAATCGCGCGGGAAGAATTTTTTTGCAATCGTAAATATGCCGTAGGCCATGAACGGCGCCGCGAATACGTCAATCGAATAGTGGACATGCGCTAAAAGCACGGCAACGGCGAAAATGAAAGAAAGCGATAACAGTACGGCGCGCGGGAACGACTCGCGCCAAAAAATAAGAGCCATGAGAAATGGCAAGCCGGTGTGGCCCGAGAAAAAGAAGCCGGTTTGGAAATCAAGGTACATGTAAATGCTGTCGAGAAATCCCGCTCCGGGATTTATGGCGCCCGGGTAGATGCCTATGTGCGTCAGGGAGGTGAAAAAGGCCCGTATCGCGATAAAGAGTGCTACGGCCTTGAGAGTAAAAAGGATATAGCGCGGCTTCGAAAATACGAACAGCGTCCCGAGAACGATGCAGCTCAGTGCGCCCTCTATGATGAGGAAATTCAGATTGACGACCGGAAGATTGTCGAGAAGGATATCGCCCACATACACGGAGGTGGGGCGTGCCAGATATGCATACGCATATACAGAAGCGATATGCTCGAATGCAAATGCGATAGCAAGCATCAGAAAAGCGGTGAGGAGCGAATACAACCTGTCTTTCTTCAAAAGATCCCTGTAGGTAAAGGGGGCCTGGTGAGCTGCGTCCATACTATGTTTGATACGCGCAAGTGTAGCACGTGTTTCCTGTTTGGACACATACAGTATCGCGATGTATTGACAGCGAACCGGAGAGCTGCTACTCTATGCATGTCAACCAGCGCTGGATCCAAAGAAGTGGGATCGAGCTTCTATCTTCGGCTACTGATTTGATACCTTAGTCACACAATCTATCTATCTGCAGCATGCAAAATGGTACAGTAATCAAAAAGAACGAGAAGGGCTTCGGCTTCATCAAAGTTGACGGAGCACCGGATGGTTCTAAGGACCTGTTCTTCCATTCCAACGAGCTCAAGAACATTTCGTTCGACGAGCTCCAGGAGGGAGACAAGGTCTCCTTTGAGGTCGGCGACAGCCCGAAAGGCCCGAACGCGCTCAACGTCAGCAAGATCTAAGCGATTAGATCGGTGCGAGAAAACGTCCCGCCTCGGCGGGACGTTTTCTCATTTCATATCGCACGTTGCGCACCGGCAGCCGCGCGGCTTGATATGCGTGTCAACGTATTCCTTTCCGTAGTCGTACGTGAGCTCTTCTCCCGTCTGTATGTTCCGTTTCGCGTCGATGAAGATACGCCCGCGTTCTATCTCCGGCGTGCAATTGGGACGGCACGAGTGATTGATATAGCGGGCGGTATTCCGGCGCGTCATGCCATCGATCGTTTTCCGACTATGCACTGCAAAGAGATATTTGCTGCGGCTCGTGTACGCCTCGGCATTCGTTATTGTCCGGCCGAAGTATTCGATGATGCGCTCGCTTTTTTTGAAGGGACGCGCCGCAAAAAGCCCGAGTCCGGCGCGTGAACGCTTCACGACTACGCTCTCCGGATAGACCGGTTTTCTCCGCATACGTCTTTACGCTCTTAGGCCTCACTCGTCGTTCCGTCGAAATGCTCCTCGTGCTCGTCCGCCTTGGTCGCCTCCACCGTGCCGTCCTTGTGCTCCGGCGGCGCGTAGACCGTGTAGAGCTTCAAATCGTCCGCGCCCGTGTTGATGACATTGTGCCGCGTGCCTTCCGGTATCACCACCGCATCATCAGCCTTGACCTCGTGCGCGACGCCATCAAGCACTACTTTCCCCTGCCCTGCTTCAAAACGGATGAACTGATCCAGATGGTGCACCTCTTCGCCTATTTCCTCACCTGGCGCGAGACTCATCAGCACCAGTTGGCTATGTCTTGCGGTATAGAGGACACGCCGATAATCGGCATTTTCTTTCGTCGCTTGTTCAATGTTCGTTAAAAACCCTTTCATGTTTTTAATATGTAATGAGTAATGTAGCGCTCTGCGAACACTAATCTTTCTGTGCGATGATGGTATCACGGATATCGGTGTAGGCCACGGTGAGCGGCTTGCCGCGCACGAGCGTATGAAGATAATTTGCCGCATAGCGCGCGCCCATCGTGACGATGCCTTCCTTTGCGAGACGCCGGCCGGAAGCGTACATCGGGAGCCGGAATGTCCATTTCACCTTCCCCACCTTGCTGATGCGCCGCGCCACATCGGTATCCTCGCCATAAAACTCAATTGAAGTATCAAATCCGCCGGCGCGTTCGAGGTACGTCCTGCGCACGATAAAGTTCCCGCCCTGTAGCATCGCGCCTGTACGGAATACATACTGGTTTACGAGATGCGACAGATATCCGAAGAAATAGAAAACTCGCACGAGCGAGCGCTGAAACAGCGGCAAATCGTAATAAATGAACGGCCCGCTGAGCGCCGCAAGCTTTTCATCTCGCGCAAACTCTGCAAGCACGGTGGCGAGCCAGCCCTCCGGCAGCATCGTATCGGAATCGACGTTCGCAATGAGCTCGCCGGTGGCCGCTGCGAGCCCTGCAGCTCGGGCGCGCACGAGCCCTTTCCTCGGCTCGTCGACCACACGCACCCACGAGTAACTTCGCGCTACTTCGCCCGTATGGTCGGTACTTGCGTTGTTGACGACGATGACTTCGGCGTCACATGGCGTGCGATGTAGTTCATACTCAACCGCCCGAAGGCACGCGGGTAATCGCTGTTCCTCGTTATAAGCCGGAATAACGATACTGATGCGCATAGACGAGTCTATAATCGCACAAAATGCAAATAAAGAAAGGAGGCCGCGCGCGTGATGCCTGCGCGGCTAATTTGTATTTAATTTTCGTGGTCAGGTCACTGCTCATGTGTGGAAAAGCCAGTTTGCTCGAATCAAAAACAAAATTATTTTTCAAAAAAACGGGCCCGCACCGAAGTGCGAGCCCGAGCTCTTTGAAACTTTGCCGCCAGCATGCTGATGTTGTGTGCTGAACACTACATTGCTCGCACGAGCCGAATGACGGCGATAGCCCAAACACCGATAGTCAATGCGACGACTTGCCACTTGTCTTGCGCGCTGAAGACCCACCGTTCGCTGAACTTCGCGACGCCGAGATAGAAGAACGGCGTCAGCAAGAGCGAGAAGATTACGATGTCCTGCTTCGAAACAACCGGAGCTATGAGCTCGAGATAGATTTCGAGACACACCCAGATCGCCGCGAGTGCATACAGCCCGTGAATCCACCCGGCGAATGTCGTTTTGCCGTCGTGCGTGCAATGGTCGCCCATTGCGATGCCCCTGCGCCGGTAGAATTCGATCATGGCGAGCGTGAGCACGATGCTGACGATGAACGTACCGATGCCCCACCATGAGTAAATATCGAGCTGGTACTTGCTGAGCGCGTAGGCGACGATAGGCGAGATGATGAACACATCCGCCCACATGCCGCCGTGTTGCAGGAACGACCAGCTATTGGTGATCCCTGCTTTGTCGAGCTCCCTTCGGGAAAAGCGATTGTCGAAGTGCGCGGAGAGTCCCTGCACGACGACGAGCCCAACCCCGACAACGAGAATCGTCCAGAACGTTTTCCAGTCCACGACATGCCTCCTTCGTTGGTTGAACCGATGAATGAGCGCGTATTACCTAAGCTAGATACTGTTCTCTCTGTGAATACGGTACGCATGGCACATACAAAGAACCCGCATATACCTGAAAACTAGTATATCATATATACTAGACAAGTCAAGTTTTACTTCCCGGGGGCTCGCTGCAGAGCGCGCATCAGCGGATCGGTGTCCAGTCGTCGGCGATGGTCTTGTTGAAGAGCGCGACGCTGGCCGTGTTTATGGTCCAGATGAACCACAACCGTGCCCAGCCGATGCGGTGCGCGCGGCGAGCGCCATGATAGACCTTGAGCTTCGGGTCGAAATACGTGCGGCCGACCCTCGAGAGCCGATAGAAAAAATCGCCATCCTCGCGCGTGACGAGATCCTCGCGGAAACCGCCGATTTTTTCGAAGGCGGCACGGCGCACGAGCATAAACTTTCCTGACGCCTCCCCTTTCCCGAGGATGTTGTTCTGAAAACGCAAAAGCGCGTTCAAGAAGCCGAAAGAGGCGCGATCGGCCCAGGTCTCGACCGACGGCAAGGCGTACTGCGGCCCGGTCACACCGACGAGACCGGAATCTTTTTCAAAGTGTGCAAGCGCCCGTTCGAAAAAAACGTTCGGATCCGGAATACGCGTATCGGCATCGATGAAAGCGAGAAAGTCGCCATGCGCCGCCTTCGCGCCGTCGTTTCTGCCAATGCCGGCGGTGTGCTTTCCGCCCTCAAAAACGACGACTACATGAGCGTGTTGTCGCGCGATCTCGGCCGTACGGTCTTTGCTCCGAGCATCCGAGACGACGACCTCGTGCGGTATCTGGAGCGCATCGCGCAGCTCGCGCAGGGTCTCGGCGATAGTTTTCTCTTCTTCGCGGGTGGGGATGATGATGGAGAGCAGCATGTGTGGAATTGTTTTCAACGAGTGTACTCTTTACCAATCGAGCGTCGCAAGCTTCTTATTGATCGTCTTCAGCGCGAAGAAGAAAGCGAACGGCATGGCGATGGCGATGGCGATCTGAAAATCTTTCGGCACATACTGCAGCAGGTTGCCGAAGTAGTAACCGATACCCATGAGGAAAAGAATCCAGATGATGCCCCCGAGCACGTTGATTGTGACATACCGCACGAAGGACACGCGTAACATGCCGGCAACGGTCAAGATGACTGCCGCAAGCCCGAGCCCCATCGTGAGCTTCGAAATGACCAGGATCCGCGTGTGGTAGCGATGGAAACGGCGTTCTATCTTCCCGATGACTTCGGGCGTAGCGTTGATAAGGTACCCCCAGCGAGAAAAAAACGGGCGGGCGGCGAAATATCCGATAACGTACCACATGATATCCGAGAGAATGTCGCCCGCCATAAGAGCGAGATACGCGGGCCAGAATCCGACAACGCCGATATGCCAGAGAAGGCCGGTGGCCATCATGACCGCCGAGCCTTCGAAGAAAGAGCCAAAAAATATGAGAATATATTTCGAACCCTCGAGAAACGCAATGAATGCGGCAAAGAAAGCCATGGATAACGTATTCATTAGTATATCAAAGGACACTGTTGTACTAATCAACTATCAGACCGATAACTATACCGTCAGTGTGGCGTTGTTTAACAAGGCTGTGGCGGATGATTGGACGCCGATCAGGTAGAACGACGGATTGGCAACCGCTGTGCCGTCCCCTTATTTGAGCGCGAACGTGTTGCCTAGAGCGATGGCCGCGAGCCCGGCTTGCGTTTTTGGGATATCGCGTATGTCTACATGCCCGACGACGCGGATACTCGCTCCGCCGCACACGCCGAGCACCGGTGCGGCATTTTTCACACTGCCGTCTGCCAGAGCGTAATCGGATTTCGTACTAAAGAGAATGTCGATGCGGTCGGTGTACCGCGCGTTCATCGTATCCGCGATGACGCGGTAGCCGATGATCGGCGCCACGATGCCGTACCCGCAGGAGTGCTCCGGCGAAGCGGGACCTCGTATCTCGATGATGGTGCCGAACGGGAGTTCTTTTGCGAGGTCGCGCGAGCGCGCCGCCACGACCTCCGGATTTGAATAGGCGCCTGAGGCGGTCACAAATGGGTCGCTGTCGGTCTGCGCCGGTACGGCATTATAGGCGGTGAGCGTTACTCCGTACGTTTGCACTGCCACAGGTGGTACAGGCGTAGCGACCGGCACCGGCACGCTCACGCCGGGAAAAAAGAAAAACCCCATAAGGGCTCCAAGAATAGGCATTGATTTGTTTTATCGAAACAGTAAGCAACTGCCTCGTTATTTGAGATACTAGCACACCACTGGTTTGTTGTCAATACTTTACGCGATCGGGACGAGCGCGCCGATGAGTACACCGATAGCTATCGCGGAGCCGCCCAGAAGCGCCATGCGGGCACCGCGCCGCAACAGCGGAAGATGCGCGAGCTTGGCGCTCAGTATCCCCATTAAAAAGAGGGTCAGAACGGAGATAGCGATTGATACGGCAAGAGCGGTCCATGTCGAGAGGAAGAAGTACGGGGCAAGCGGGATGAAAGCCGCGAGCACGAAAGAGACGAACATGACACCGCCGGCAAGAAGGGGAAGGCCGTCGCTTACCTCCGCTCTCTTCTCATACTCTTCCGCCGACTCCTCCGAAAGGAAATTGCCGACCGCCATCGAGAACGCTTCGACAAAAGCGTACACGATGCCGGTGAGCGCGAGGACCCTGTGCGGCGCTCCCGCGACATCAATGCCCGCGAGAAGCCCTACGGTGGAAACGAGACTGTCAGTGATGCCGAAAACGATGGTGCGCACATAGAGCGCGGAGATTTTCATACGGATGTATGCATGGTAGCACTCTGCGCTCCGAATTTCGATACTGTGCAAAAAAATCCAGCCGCACGCGGCTGGATTCCGTAAAACACGCCGCCCGTCCCATCCCCGCAGCGAAGCTGACGGGGCATTGGGCGGGCGGCTACCAGGGTGTTTTGCTGGACAATGTGCGGCCTCCGCCGCACACAATTCTATTTCGGCCATTCATCCCCGCTGCAAAGCAGTCGGGGCATTCTGGCCGATTCCAGTAAAAAACATCGGTGCGATTATATGCCCTGCCCGGTATCGAGTTCGCCGGTCGTCCGCTCCGAGTAGAAACGGCCGTCGTCGGGGCACATGAATGCCACACGTTTCCCTTTGAGTTTCCCGAGCATTTCCGGCTCGAGACTTTCGAGGTAGCGTTTGAGACCGGCCCATGCAAGGCCTGAAGTCGGGCCTGGCTGAGGTTCGATCGCACCCCACAGTTGCCGCATTCCGATAAAAGACTCTTTTCGGCTGGCTTCAGCAACGTCATCAACCGATGCTTCCCAGGGGATGGTAACGATGTCCTCCATCCTTTTACGATCGCGCGCTCCCGGCACCTGCTCGCCGAGAACGGGACGAACGCCCACTACCGTTGTTTCCGGATGCGCTTGTTTCAGAAACCGGCCGACACCGGCGGCGGTGCCTCCCGAACCCATCGCAAGGGCGACAACGGCAATATCATCACCGAGCACACGCAGAATTTCGGGCCCGGTATAGAGTTCATGCGCCCGCATGTTGCCCAAGTGACTGTACTGGTTGAGGTGGTAGTGCCCGGGTTTGTGGGCCTCCTCTTCCGCTCGCCGCGCAACGCTCTTGCCACCGCCCACTTCAATGAGCTCGACGGACGAGAGCGCGGCAAGAATTCCTTTCTTGCTCTCGGGAACATCCACGGACAACACCACCTTGACCTCCTTGAAACCAAACGCATGGGCGAGACGCGCAACCGCGTGAGCGGTATTGCCGCTTGAATCGACTACGATGGTCTCCTTGTCCCGATAGAGTCCATTCTTGAAATCCTCGAGCATCATCCCCACCGCGGCAACGGTCTTGATGTGCGGGAACGCTCCAAACGGAATCAGGGCGGCGACTTCAATACCGTGCGACGCAAATGCATTCAGTCTCGGCGGCAGCCAACGCACCCCCATGAACTGCTTCCCTTCGGGATTCAGGGCCTGGAAAATCGGATCTGCATAAATCTGGTCGAGTGTGCGGGTTTTCATGTTGCGTATACTCCTCTGGTCTGGGAAAGTTACGAACCTTTTGCTATGAAAGGGCTTCTCGCTGGAGAATACGCTTTACTGTGACTTGCGCAACTACTGCGGCCGCCAGCCCTTTTTCACCTCGGTAATGTTGTTCTGATCGTCCATAAAAACGACTGTCGGGCTCATTTGTGCAGCATCCGCCGCGGGAACCCACGCTTCGCCGAGGATGATGACTTTGTCGCCCTTTTGGAAAAGGCGGGCGGGCGGGCCGTTCAGGATGATCTCTCCCTTCCCCCTCTCTCCTTTCACGATATACGTGCGCCACAAAGCGGCGTTTGAGACGTTCGTGATCTGCACCATCTGCCCCGGCACAAGCCCGGCCGCTTCAAGCAATGTTTCATCTATGGTGATGGAGCCGACGTAGTTCAGGTCGGCATCGGTGACCGTCGCCCGATGCAATTTCCCGATGCAGACATTGACCAACATGCGGCGATTATACCACATGTGCATTCCGCACCATAACTTTCGTCAGTGGGATGCTATTGTAAAGAAGTTCATCTCTTACTCATGAGCTTGCCCTTTCTAGCGAACATCCTCGCACTGCTCTTTTCTTTCTTCGTGATCGGAGCGCTTTTGGGTGCCGCGTTCTCAAAACCCTTCCGTAAAAAAATCATAGAGATCCTGCGGCTACGGCGACTCTTGCTCGACAAGTCGGTGCACAATCCCATCCTGGCCCCCGGAGGAAGCCCGTGGACTGCCGAAGCGGTTATGAACCCGGCGGCGGTCGTTCTTGACGATCGCACGCACCTTGTCTACCGCGCTATCGGCACCGACGGCGTTTCGCGCCTCGGGTATGCAAGCAGTGCGAAGGGTATCGTCTTCGATACGCGGCTCCCCTATCCCGCCTATGTCGCGCAAAATCCGCGCAACTTCTCAGGTCAGCGCAGATATTCACCCGTCCTGTATCCGTCGGGCGGCAGTTGGGGTGGTTGCGAGGATCCGCGCGCGGTCGTCATCGGGGACCGTGTGTACATCACATTCAATATGTTCGACGGATGGGATTTCATCCGTGTCGCCGTGATTTCAATAGCGAAAGATGATTTCGCCGCACATAGATTCGGAACGTGGGACGGACCGTATATCCTGTCGCGCCCCGGAGAACGGCAGAAAAATTGGGTGCTCTTCCCGGAAAAGATACACGGAAAGTTCGCTATCCTTCACAGTATTGCGCCGGAAGTAGAGATCGCATATCGCGATTCGCTTGAAGAGGTTGGTGGCGCGGAACCTTTCATCGAGAGCTGGGTCGGGGCGCGCGACAGCCTCCCCGCCCGCGAAAACACGTGGGACAGTTTTATCAGGAGCGCTGGTCCGCCGCCGCTCAAAACCGAGCGCGGATGGCTGCTTTTCTACCATGCGATCGATGAGCACGATCCCGGGCGCTACAAGCTCGGCGCGCTGCTGCTTGATCTCGATGATCCGACGAGAGTGATCCATCGCGCCGCCGCGCCGATTCTCTCACCCGACGAACAGTACGAGAATCGCGGCAAGCCGGGCATCGTGTACGCGTGCGGCGCGGTTATACGCGACGGCACGCTCTTCGTCTACTACGGCGGCGCGGACAAGGTTGTCTGCGTCGCAACCGCGGCGCTTGATTCTTTCCTCGATACGCTCACTGAGGGAAGTCGTTCTCCGTCGCTTGAGTCGCACGACGCTCGGACAAGCTGATCTATGTTTACCATCCGCCGAGAACCGCGTAATCCCATCCTCGCGCCGCAGCGCGAACACCCCTGGGAGGCCTTTGCAACCTTTAATCCTTCGGTCATCCGCGAAGAAAATGGCTGGCGCATGTATTATCGCGCGCTTTCGAACCCTGCGGCGCTCGTCGCGCCCTACGCCGGGCAATCGACCATCGGCGAAGCATTCTCCGAAGACGGCCTTCATTTCCATTCGCAACGGCAGATACTCGTCCCCGAACATCCTTGGGAAGCCTTCGGTTGCGAAGACCCTCGTGTCACGGTTTTTGAAGGTGCGCGGTACCTCTCGTACACCGCGCTCGGCGGTTATCCTTTTTCGAAAGACAACATCAAAGTCGGCATCGCCGTCGCAAAGGACGGTAAGAATTTCACGGAGCGGCACTGCGCGACTCCGTTCAACGCGAAGGCATTCGCGATTTTCCCCGAGCGCGTCGGCGGAAAGGTCGCGGCGCTTTTGTCCGTTCACACCGATGAACCGCCCGCGGAAATATGCCTTGCGCTCGCCGATGCTATTGAGGATTTTTGGTCGCCGGACTTTTGGGCGCCATGGTACGCTTCGTGGCAATCGCACAAACTCTCCCTCAAGCGTAGCGGGAAAGATCATGTTGAGGTCGGGAACGTGCCGATTCTGACCGAACGCGGCTGGCTCATTTTCTACTCTTATATTGAAAATTATTTCTCCGGCGGCGAACGCGTCTTTTCCGTGGAGGCGGCGCTTCTCGACCGGGACAATCCATCAAACATAATCTCGCGTACTGCGGCGCTGCTTGTTCCGGAAGAAATCTACGAACGGTACGGCATCGTGCCCGACATCGTCTTTCCTACGAGCACGACACTCGCCGACGAGAATCGGCTTGATATCTGGTACGGCGCGGCAGACACGGTCTGCGCGAAAGCGAGTGTCAAGCTTTCGGACCTCTTGCGCGCCCTGGATCCCGAAGGACCGGCGCGCACGTTCGTCCGCACGAAAGAAAGTCCGGTACTCGAGCCGCGCGGGAACGGTTTTGAAAGCCGTGCAGTCTTCAATCCCGCCGGTATCGACATCAACGGCACGGTGTACATCCTTTACCGCGCAATGGACGCGGCTAACACGTCTACCATCGGACTCGCGCTTTCAAGAGACGGTAGCACCATCGATGAGCGTTTATCGGAGCCGGTGTACGTGCCGCGCGCTGAATTTGAACAGAAACGCGGCAGCCCGACGGGTAATTCCGGTTGCGAAGATCCGCGTATCGTGCGCATCGACGACCTATTGTACCTGACCTACACCGCCTATGACGGCGTGCATATGCCCTCCGGCGCGGTTTCTTCAATCAGCGTCGATGACTTCCTCGCGCGGCGCTTTGAGCGATGGAGCACGCCTTTCTTGCTGACGCCTGACGGCGTCGATGACAAGGACCTTGCGCTCCTGCCGGAAAAAATAGGCGGGAATCATCTACTCTACCACCGCATTAATAATCAAATTTGTGCCGATCTGCTCCCCGATCTTGCTTCGGGTAAACGGGTCTCCCGTTGCATCGAGATTATCGGACCGCGCCGCGGCATGTGGGACGGGGCGAAAGTCGGGAGCGCCGCGCCGCCGATCAAAATCGGCGATCAGTGGCTCATGCTCTACCACGGCGTATCGCGCCACGGGATATACCGCGTCGGCGCGGCGCTCCTCGACTCTGCCGGCACGTCTGTCCTCGCACGCACCACCGACCCTATTTTTGAACCGATTGAACGATACGAGAAAGAAGGCGAAGTCGCGAATGTCGTGTTTCCCTGCGGCGCGGTGGTGCGCGCCGATAAGCTTTTCCTCTACTATGGCGGCGCGGACAAAGTGGTCGGTGTCGCGACCGCCTCGCTTGCGCACATCATCGATGCGCTCACATGAGTATACGAAACCCTGCGCAATATGCGCCGAGAATATGATACCTAAACTCATCTTTTTCGACCTTGACGGAACGCTTACCGAGAGCAAACAACCGCTCACTGAGGAAATGGCGGCGCTTGTGGCGCGCCTACTTGCTGTCACTAACGTCGCTATCATTTCCGGCGGCACGTTGTCGCAATTTCTGAAGCAAGTTGTCGAACGATTACCAAGAGACGCAGTGCTTACGCATCTATACCTGTTGCCTACCTCCGGTGCCATGCTCTACGAGCGCGACAAAGATGAGTGGCGCAAGGTGTACGAGGAGCGCCTTTCGGAAAAAGAAGCCGACACCATCGCGGCGGCGCTTCGCGAGGCCGCCGCGGAAACCGGTCTTATCGACTTCTCAAAACCTGCGTATGGAGAACGCATCGAGTACCGCGGCAGTCAGGTAACGCTTTCCGCGCTCGGACAGGAGGCGCCGCTTGCTCTGAAGAAAGAATGGGATATTGATCGCGCGAAACGCCGCGCGCTCCAGGCGAATATCGCGGAGCGATTACCGGAGTTCTCGGTCTCTATGGGCGGCTCTACGTCAATCGACATAACAAAACGGAACATTGACAAAGCCTATGGCCTCCGCAAATTGTGCGAACGGCTCCGTGTGAGCGAGTCGGACGCGCTCTACATCGGTGATGAACTGGTCGCGGGCGGGAATGACGAGGCCGTTTTCAAGACCGGCGTAGAAACACGCGGCGTGTCCGACCCGCAACAGACACAGCGCCTTATAGAGGCCTTGATAGACTAATCGTATCCATTCGTGTCCTCGTCCCTTACACAGTCGAATCCGACGACAGACCCCGCGCGCGGCCTCTCCGAAAGCGCGGCGGCGCGTTTGCTTGCGCAATTCGGCCCGAACACGCTGACGATACAAAAAAAGAGCACACTGTTGAAATTCCTCCATTGGTTTATTTCTCCCATACCGCTCATGCTGCTCGCGGCGGCATCGCTCTCCTACGTGAGCGGCAAGGGGGCCGACGCAGCGCTCATCCTTTTTCTCCTTCTGGTCAATTATGCGGTTCAGCTGTGGCACGAACACAAAGCCGATCAAACGGTGGCGAAGCTCGAGGAGCATCTGGCGGTTTCGGCAACGGTACTACGCGACGGCATGTGGAAGCATGTGGGCGCCGCCACGCTCGTTCCGGGCGATCGCATAGCGCTGCGCATCGGTTCGCTTATACCGGCCGATGCGAAACTCAGTACCGCTGCAAATTTTTCGGCCGATGAGTCGATGTTGACGGGTGAATCCCTGCCGAAAGAAAAACGGGCGGGCGATACCGTCTATTCGGCGGCGTTTGTCACAAGCGGTTCCGGCGAAGCGCTTATAACGGCGACCGGCGCGCGCACGTATTTCGGGAAAGCGGTCAAGACGCTTGAGCTCGCGAAGAAACGTTCGGCGTTGGAAACCGACATTCTCTCCATATCAAAAATGCTCTCTCTTCTTGCGCTTGCGGCGATAGTGATTGTGACCATCGTCCTCCTTCTCAATCACGGCACGCTTGTGGACGTGATGACCCTCGGCATTTCACTGCTCATCGCGGGTATTCCGGTCGAACTGCCGACGGTGATGTCGCTCATCATCAGTGTGGGCGTCCTTAATCTCGCAAGAAACGGAGCTATCGTACGCCGTCTTTCCTCGCTTGAAGACCTTGCAAACGTCAATCTTCTTCTTTCCGACAAGACGGGAACTCTGACCGAAAATAAAATCCATATTGCGTCGATCGTCGTTTTCCCCGGGTGGAGCGAGGATGACGCGCTTTTGCTTGCGGCGAGCGCGACCGATGCGGCCGAGGCGAATCCGCTGGAAACGGCTATCCGCGACACTACTACCGCCAAACACATCGCGCTTCTTTCTCAAATTTCGTTTATTCCCGGCGATTCAGAGCGCAAGCGCGATACGGCGATCGTCGAGCACGAGGGCACGCCGTGGACGATCACCCTCGGCGCGCCGCCGACGGTTGCCGCGCTCTGCCGTTTTACGACGACTGCGAGTACGCTCTTTACAAAAACAATCGATGCGGCCGCCGAGCGCGGCGACCGCGCACTGCTCGTTGCAGTCGCTCGGCAATCGCGCGAAGAGCATAATCTGGAGCCGGTCGCGCTCCTCTTGCTTGCGGACGCGCTGCGCGCTGATGCCGCGCAAACGGTAGAGACGATGCGCGATGACGGTATCACCGTCAAGATGCTCACGGGGGACGGCCTCCCTATCGCGCGCGAGATGGCGCATACGCTCAACCTGCAGGGCATGACGTACGACCGTAGTGTTTTCGACGATCCGCACACGCTCGCGCGGGTACTCCCGGGTGCTGCGGGATTCGCGGAGGTCGTGCCGAAAGACAAATATCTCGCGGTCGAGGCGGCAAAGAATTATGCGCGCGTTGCCGTCACGGGTGATGGCGCGAACGATATTCCCTCGGTTTCGGATGCGGATGTCGGCATCGCAGTCGCGCACGCGGTGGATGCGCTCCGCGAGACGGCCGACATGGTGCTTACCGCAAACGGGCTTGCGGTCATCGGCTCCGCCATCAGAGAAGCGCGCACTGTTTTCATGCGCGTGTATCACTACTCTCTGTACCGAATTTCGGAAAGTTCGCGTCTTATTTTGACGATTGTCATCATCGGCGTTATCACGCGGAACTATCCGCTCACTCCCATCCAAGTGCTTCTTCTCGCATTCCTCAACGACGTACCCATCATCTCGACCGCTTTCGACAGAGTGAAAATTCCCCGAGCGCCCGCCGCAATCGACGTGAGGCAGCGCGCCGCATCAAGTTTTACTTTCGGTTTTGCGGGCGTGTTGAACAGCGTTCTCATGTTCTTTCTCGCGTATTCCTATCTGCATCTGCCCTGGGCATGGATACAGACGCTCTTTTTCCTGAAACTCGTTATTTCGGGACATATGCTTATCTATGTCGCGCATACCGAGAACAATTGGTTCCGCTGGCTCCCGAGCTGGCAGGTCATCACGGCGGTGACCGCCACGCAGCTGCTCGTGACGCTTGCCGCCGCTTTCGGCTTCTTCACCGCGCCGATTCCGCTCTGGGTCATCGCTTTCGTCTGGGTCTGGTCCTTCTTCTGGATGCAAATCACCGCACTCTTTAAAATGCTCGCCGATCTTCCTTTTCGGAAAACGACGCAGGTGCTGACCGCCGCGTGAGCCGTGCAAGACGAATCGTTTCAAAAGAGTAGCGTCCACCAAGGGCATGGAATACAGGCGAGAGGCGTTCGCCGCCTGCAGCTTCGAGCGCCTCGTGTATTTCATCGGCCGCATCCGGCGAAATGAGATGGGCGAAATCAGCACGAGTGAGCGTCCCTGTCTCGGCAAGTTCTTCCAAATGCTTCACGATAGTCGAGGCGGCGAGCCCGCGCGCCTTTGCCGCGTCTTTAAGGGTTGGAGCGTCTCGGACTGTTTGCAATGTTTCCGCGAGCCTTCCAGGCAGCCCTGTTCCCGATTTCTTGCCCGCCGGCCTTTCCTTCCCGCGTGGCGTTTTTTCCATCCACGCGCCGCCGAGCGCTTTCACGAATTTCTTTTGCATGCCGACCGCCTCCGCCTCCGCCATCATGCCGAACGTCTCCCGCGCCGCCTCCGAGGCGGCGCGAAATTCATGATCCTTTTCCAAGATCTCAGGGTGCACGCGGAGCGCGCGTTCATTGAGGCCGGTGAGATACACTCCGGAAAGCCGCCGCACACGCGAGAGCGCGACGTACCCTTGTCCGTATTCAAACGCTTTCGAGAGATCGATAATCGCCGCATCCATACTCATTCCCTGGCTCTTGTGCACCGTCATCGCATACGCAAGCCGCAGCGGTATCTGAGATATGCTCGCCCGTACCTTCCCCTGTTCTTCAAGCTGCCACTCCATCGGTTCGGTCGCTATGCGCAGTCCCTCTTTCGTCTCGACGATCGGCATCCCGCTCGCGTCCCATCCGGCGACGACGCCGAGCGTGCCGTTGACGAATCTTCCTTGCGGCGAGTTTTTGGTAAACATCACCGCCGCGCCGTCTTTGAGTTCCAAGATTTCCGGGGAAAGGCAGCCGCGCTGGAGCCCTTCAACGAACGAATCCTTCCCTTTCGAGCTCATCAGGAACTTTTTTGATGCGCCCGGAAGCTTGGCGAGTTCCTCGGCATTGATGCGGTCGACGTCCGCATTGTGCGAAAAAAGTTTCGGCGCGCCGAGCGGGAGCGCTGCCGCTCCCATATGGCGCGTCATGAGCGTTTCGTGATGGAGCTCTTCGACCTCTCCTGCGCGTATCGCGGAGAGCACGCCGAGAAATTCGGTATCGTCCTGCCGGTACTGCTCGGTGAGGTAGCAGGTGAGCGGATTCAGTTCGCGCCATGTTCCCGAGTCATAGGCGAATGCGACGTCGCGTCCGCGCGAGACCGGCGGCAGCTGAAAGAAATCTCCCACGAGGATGACCGTGAGTCCGCCGAAAGCCGTATTGACGCGCCGCACCT
Source organism: bacterium (assembly GCA_021778295.1). GTDB lineage: Bacteria > Patescibacteriota > Minisyncoccia > Phycocordibacterales > Phycocordibacteraceae > C7867-001. The sequence continues at coordinate 52,519 of JAJYCP010000001.1, read as the reverse complement.
CCCTGCAGACGGCGTCCGCCATTTGAAACGTCGCCGCCGAAAGCATCGAGATTTCCTCGATGATGAGCACCTTCGCCTTCTGGATGCGGCGCGCAACATGTTCCTTGCTCGCGATGCGGTCCACCTCGGCCCTCGTGAGCGACTCGCTCACGCCGATGCCGCTCCACGAATGGAGCGTCATGCCGGCGACGTGCGTCGCCGCGATGCCGGTCGCCGCCGTGACCGATGGCTCGATACCCGATGCGCGTAGCCAGCCGATGAACTCGTTTATCGTATGCGTCTTTCCGCTTCCGGGCTCGCCGGTGAGGTATACGTTCGCGCCCGTTTTCAATATCGTGAGCGCCTCCGCTTGGGTCATGAGGACACTGTATCAGACTCGACAGAAACCACCTCAAACCCCCTCCCCGCGAGGTGTATGCGGCAGAAAGGGCGCGAGTACGAGCCGCTTTTTGAGCACAAAAGACGGCGTACTCCTTTCTGTCGCATACCCGAGCGGGGGTTTGAAATGGGTTTTAGTTCGGTACGCACACGCCGCCCTGATCGACAATCGCTCCGAGTTTGCAGTGAAAACCGGCCGCACACGTCGGTGCGTTTCTGATAAATCCGCCGCAACGCGCGCCTGCGCCGCCGACAGACGATTGACTGCCCGCCTTCCCGCTCGTCGTGCGTGGTGTCTCAAGAAGTGTCGTCTCTACGTGTGTTTGTTCCCACAGGATGCCCAGATTGAACGCAATGAGGAACGTCGCGAGGAACACTACCACCGCGGCCAGCTTTGAATACCACGTCACCTTATTCCATTCGATGGCCATGTTACACGCGGTGCACCCGATTCCAGATGCGCGCGAAGATATCTCCTACGACGTATCCGATGACAGTTGTCAAAATGACGAGCGTCGCGGCGGCAGTGAGATCAAACGGGCCGACAACATATGACGTGTTGACCATGTGCGCCCAGAGAATGAAATTCACCAGTGGCTGCGCCCATCCGAGCGCGACGAGGACAGACCAGAGGAGATGGCACCCGCCCGCAAACACGCCGATCGCAACACCAGTCGTACGAGGATTGAGTTTATTCATAGCGATACTGTTAGCCGACTAATACGCTCATGATACACCTGCCAGCTCTGGGCTCGCAGCAAACGCTGATTAGCGAATACCCGTATCACAGGAAATGGCGGTTGAGGCGTATCCGCTCGCAGAAACTTCAACGTTCACCGGGGTACAGCGCGGGAAGACATTCCCGCTCACCGCTTTGAGCGTGTACGAGCCGGGTGGGAGCGAGAATTTGAACACGCCATTCGTATCAGAATTCCCCATAATGAACACTGATTGCGAACCGGCGCGATAGATGATTATCGCGGCCGCGTAGGGCTTATCCGCACATTGCGGGTTGGGCGGCACACGCTCTACGGGACAGGTCGGTCCGAGCGAGACTGTTCCTTGCACGCCAGAGTGATAGGGCAAAATACTGCCACCGCCGGTAGTGCTTGTGGCAATTGATCCCGGGCATGCTGCAAATTCGCAGTTGGGTCCTGTGCGCCCCACCGAGGAGCCGTCGGGGCAGAGCTTCGTTTCCTGCGGGCAGGCCTGCGCGCCCGAGGGCGCCCGCGCTGTACGCACATTCCACAGCGCTACAGCAACGAGGAGAGCGATTGCGACGATGCCTGTCCCTATCGCGTATTTCTTCATACGGTAAGCATATCATTCACTAGTACTAACGCGCGCACTACAGGTATACTGTACCCAATGGATGTTGGAGATTTGAAAACTAATCTCAAGCGCGCGATACGAGGCGAAGTAAAAGACGATACCGCAACGCTGACAAAAATGAGCCGTGATACTTCCCTGTTCATGCGAATGCCGGAACTCGTCGTGTGCCCGGAAGACGCGGCGGATGTGAGCGCGATCGTGAAAGAAGTGCGCGCCGCCACAGACGGCGGCGCGCCCGTCGCGCTCGCGGCGCGCTCGGCGGGGACTGATATGTCGGGCGGCCCCCTGACCACCGGCGTCGTCGTCTCTTTCACCGAACATATGAACCGCGTACTTGAGGTAGGCGCCGACTACGCCATCGTCGAACCCGGCGTCTACTACCGTGATTTCGAAAAAATGACGCTTGAGAAAGGCCTCATCCTCCCTTCCTACCCCGCGAGCCGCGAACTGGCCGCGTTGGGCGGCATCGTCGCAAATAATTCCGGCGGCGAGCGCACGCTCGAATACGGCAAAACGGAAAAATACGTCGAAGAACTCGATGTCGTTCTTTCTGACGGTTCTCAGTGTCTCTTCAAAGCGCTTACGCCGCCGGAACTTGCAAAGAAAAAGGAATTGAAAACGCTCGAGGGCGCCATTTACCGCTCGATGGATGCACTTCTGACCGAGAATGCCGCGCTCATCGAGGAGCACCGGCCGAAAGTCTCAAAAAACTCGGCGGGGTATGCGCTCTGGAGCGTGCGCGACAAAGAGACCGGTTCTTTCAACCTCGCGAAGCTTATCTGCGGCTCCCAGGGAACGCTCGCGCTCTGGAGCAAAGCAAAGCTCACGCTTGTAAAACCAAAAGAGCACCGCGCGATGCTCGTTATCTTTCTATACGACCTCGCCATCCTCCCCGAGATAGTAAAACGCGTACTCCCCGAAAATCCGGAATCGTTTGAGTCCTATGACGATCACACATTTGAGCTCGCGGTGAAGTTCCTTCCCGAGATGCTCATGCAGATGGGTCTGGCGAAGGCTGCTCGGCTCGGCGTCGACTTCCTCTCCGAAGCTGCGATGGTTGCGACCGGCGGCGTACCGAAGATGGTCCTCATGGCGGAGTTCGCCGAAGACACGACGGCGGAAGCCGATAGAAAAGCGCTTGCGGCAAAAAACGCGCTTGCCGGTCTTCACGTACAGACAAAAATAGAGAAAAATGAGAAGGAGTCGGAGAAGTATTGGATCATCCGCCGTGAAAGCTTCTCGCTCCTGCGGAAGAATCTTCACGGCCTCTATGCTTCTCCTTTCATCGACGATTTCGTCGTTCCTCCCGCAAGCTATCCCGAGTTTTTGCCGAAACTGAACCTGCTTCTCGACGAGTATAAGTCGCATTTCATCTACACCATCGCCGGCCATATCGGCAATGGCAATTTCCACATCATCCCGCTCATGGATCTTTCCAAAGAAGAGAACCGCCGTGTCGTTCTCGAACTCGCGCCGAAAGTGTACGAGCTCGTGATACGCGAGGGAGGTACGACAACCGGCGAGCACAATGATGGCATCATCCGCACACCGTACCTCCCGATGCTCTTCGGCGCGGAAATGGTCGCGCTCTTTGCGCAAACGAAAGAGATCTTTGATCCGCACAATATCTTCAATCCCGGCAAAAAGGTCGGCGGCAGTTTCGCCGATATTGAGAGGGACATGATCAAGGCGGTGGTATAGTGGCTACGCGTATGCGCTCACATTTTCTGCGCGGACTTGTCCTGCTGACAGCATTCGCTCTTCCTGCACTTGCCTCTGCACACGAGGTATACGTGCTCTCGCGAAGCGAGGTCCGGCACGCGCTCGCACTGCCGTCGTTCTCAGAGTGGCACACGGTTCTCGCCAATCTCGGTCAGTTCGTATTCTGGGGATTTATCGCCGCGCTGATTATTTTCGTTGTTTTCTTCGTATCCATTTCACGGGTGCTTGAACGCCGGTTTGATCCGTTCCTCGCAAAACTGCCCCCCTACGCGCCGGTGATAAGCCGCATCACCATTGGCATCGCATTCCTCGCCGCCAGCTATCACCAAGCGCTTTTCGGGCCGGAACTTCCTCTCGTAGGGACGTTCGGCGCTTATGCGAATATCGTGACCGGCGCGCTCATTCTCATCGGTCTCATGATCGTTGTCGGCTTCTACACGCGCATCGCGGCGCTTGCGGCATTTGTTCTTTTCGGCATTGAGGTCTGGGCGCACGGCATCTACATGCTGACCTACGCAAACTATCTCGGCGAGCTCCTCCTACTGCTCATTCTCGGCGCTCATGCGCTCGCTTTCCATTCGGAAAAATATGACACCGTCCATCTGAGTGTGCGGCTCGCGCGCACCAAGAAAAAATTTGCACCGTACGCATTTCTTATTCTTCGGGTCGCGTTCGGCATTTCGCTTCTCTATGCTTCTTTTTATGCAAAAATCCTCCACAATAATCTTGCGCTCATGGTAGCGAGCCTTCCGCTTGCGGGGCATACGCAAAGTCTCGCGCAGGTCTTCGGTTTTGGACCGCACTTCCTCGTTCTTGGCGCCGCCATCGTGGAGATACTCATTGCCGTCTTTTTCATCCTTGGCATCGAGATACGTTTTACGTCCCTGTTCCTTCTGTTTTGGCTCTCGCTCTCGTTATGGTATTTCGGCGAAGCGGTATGGCCGCATATCATTCTCATCGGTATTCCCATCGCGTTCATCTTCTATGGCTATGATACGTACAGTCTTGAGGGCTGGCTTTTCAAGCGCGAAGGCCGCGAACCGGTGCTCTAATGCCGGAATAAACACGCTCCGAGGCGCGTACTAGGGATTGAGACATCCTCTTACCCTTACGTAACCTATCCGAAAAATGGACTCATCGCGCGCCATGCATGTTCCTTACGCCGCCTGGCGCAAGATTCGGGCGCAGGTCGCCCTTCATAAGATATGGAGTGCTGTGGCTGCGCTTGTAGTTCTCTTCGGTCTATACCATTTTTATGCCGTCTTTACTGCTCCTTCTGCCGCAACCCGCTACATTACGACAACGGTCGCCACGGGCACGGTCGTTGCGGCTATGGCTGAGACCGGGCAGGTTTCCGCGAGTACGAATGTGAATGTCCAGTCGCAATCCTCCGGCGAGGTGCTTTCAGTGCCGGTAACGGCCGGCCAGCACGTCGTTGCGGGTACGGCGCTTGCCTACATTGACCCGGTGACCGCGCAGGAGAACGTAACAAGCGCCGAACAGGCGCTCCAAGGTGCGCGCATAGCACTCGCACAACTTACGGAACCCGTTGCTACATCAACGCTTACGAGCGCACAAAATTCCGTCGCGAATACGCAGGCGAATCTCACTGCGGCGCGTACCGCAGGCTACAACGATGTCTCGAGCGCTTTTCTCGACCTCCCGGGCGTGCTCAACGGGCTCGATACCATTCTGCACGGATACTTGGTCCCCGGCCGGACGAGCCAACAAAATGAAAATGCGTACAACGATATTGTTCAGCCCTACGATGCGACAGTTGTGCAGTACAGCACCGCAGCAGAAAGTTCATTCATTACGGCGCAAAATTCTTATACTGCCGCGCTCGCCGCCTTTGAAGCAACACCGCGCTCCGCAAGCGCCGTGCAGATCGCCTCCCTGGTGCAGCAAACGTACCAGGCTGCCGCCGATCTCTCCGATGCATTAAAAGCGTCAACAAACTTCCTGAATTTTGTAGACACGACGCTTACCGATCACGCATTCTCCATCCCGCCGATCCTTACCAACCAAATAGCCTCTCTCACCGCGTACACGAATACGACAAATGCGAACGTGGCGGCACTTTCCGCTGACACGACGAATGTAACGAGTGACGGGCTCGCGCTCACAAGCGCGCAAGCATCGCTCGCGCAGCTTCAAGCAGGTGCAAATCCGCTTGATATCCAGGCGGACCAGCTCGCGATACAAGAGAAGCAGGATGCTCTTGCGCAGGCTGAACTTGCGCTCGCGAACACCGTTGTACGCGCACCTTTCGCCGGCACGGTCGCAGCGCTTACTATCCAGCAGTATCAGAACATTACTAATAACGAAACGGTGGCAACAATGGTGAGTGATAATCAGAACGTTATTATTTCGGTCAATGAAGTGGATGCGGCAAAATTGAAAGTTGGGCAAAAAGCGACAATCACGTTTGATGCGCTGCCGAATGTTTCCATCGGCGGTACGGTTTCTTCCCTCAACACCATCGGCACGGTTTCGCAAGGCGTCGTCTCGTACAATGCCACAGTGACCTTTGACACGCCGAATCCGAGAGTGCTCCCCGGCATGAGCGCAACGGTCAATATCGTGACGGACGTTACAACCGGCCTTGTCGTGCCGGTCGCCGCGGTGCAGAGCACCGGTGGAACGAGTTATGTAGAAGTATTCAATCCTCCGCTGCCGGGAAGCGAAAATGCGGCGGGCGCACCTTCCCCTGTTGCCCCGACAGATGTACCGGTCACCGTCGGTCTTTCCGACACTGCGCATAGCATCATTCAAAAGGGTCTGGCGGTGGGAACCCAAGTAGTTGTGGAAACTCTCGCCGGCACGGGCGCCGTAGCGCCTACGGGCGCCGCACAGAGTACGTCGTTCTTTGGCGCCGGACGCCCGGGTGTCGGCGCAATTCGCGCGCTCCGGCACTAACTTTCCCGATGATCGAGCTTGAGAACATCACGAAAACATACGGTTTGGGCGCTGAGATTTATACGGCGCTCCACGCCATTTCTTTTTCCATCAAGGAGGGAGAGTTTGTCGCCATCATGGGTCCGTCGGGTTCCGGAAAATCAACGCTTATGCATATTCTCGGCTGTCTGGACACGCCGACCACCGGCACGTATCACCTCAACGGGAAAGATGTTTCTGCAATGACTGATAATGAACTCGCTCAAATCCGCGGAGATAATATCGGATTCGTTTTCCAGGCTTTCAATCTGCTGCCCCGCACGACCGTACTTCGGAACGTCATGCTTCCGCTCGTGTACGCGCGCGTGCCGGTGCACGAGCGCGCCGATCGGGCGGCGCAAGCGCTCCTATCCGCAGGACTTACCGAAGAGTACTTTGGGCATCTCTCGAATCAGATTTCGGGCGGCCAAATACAGCGTGTCGCGATTGCCCGCGCGCTCGTGAACGATCCGGCTCTCATTCTCGCGGACGAACCGACCGGAAATCTTGACAGCAAGACAAGCCTGATCGTGCTCGGTACATTACAACAGCTCAATCGTGAATACGGCCGTACGATTATCCTCATCACGCATGAACCGGATATCGCCGAGCATGCCGCGCGCATCATCCGGCTCAAGGACGGCACCATCATCTCCGATGAAAAAAACGCCTCCCCGCGTGACGCGGCACGGGAAGCCGCACTCTACGCATGACCACGCGCGACCTCATAGGAGAGACCGTCACCGCGCTCTCGGCGAACAAAGTACGTTCCGTACTTACCGTGCTCGGTATCGTCATCGGTATCGCATCCGTCATCGCGCTTGTCGCTATCGGCCAGGGGGCTCAGAATTCCGTTCAGGCATCCATCGAATCCATCGGATCGAATCTTCTTGTCGTACTGCCGGGCGCGGCGCGCGAAATCGGTTTCGGCGCTTCCGGCGGACGCGGCACGGCACGGTCGCTCACCCTTGCGGATGAGAATGCTATTTCTCACGTCGCAAATGTCGCCGCCGTTTCCGGGGAATATTCCGGACGCTATCAAATCGCCGCCGCGCTCGCGAATACGAACACTACGGTAGACGGGGTGAATGCGAGCTATGAATTGATCCGCAACCTCACTATGGATCAAGGTTCGTTCATAACCGACAGCCAGTCGGCGGGGCTCATGCGCGTTGCCGTTGTGGGCCCCACGGTGGTGACCGATCTTTTCGGCACAAACGCTACCGCGAACGATGCGTTGGGGCAGAACATCCGTATCAACAATCTTCTCTTCACGGTTGTCGGTGTCACGAAAACGAAAGGAGGTTCCGGTCCGAGCAATCAGGACGACATGGTGTACGTACCGCTCGGCACCGCGCTCCAATACTTTGCCGGCAACGGCAACCACTATCTCTCGGCCATCGATATACAGGCGGCAAGCCAAACGGTAATGACACAGATTCAAAATGACGTGACCTCCCTGCTCCTCGTCCGCCATAACATCAGCGATCCGACCCAAGCCGATTTCAGCATCCTGAATCAGGAGGCAATCGTTTCCGCGGCATCGAATATCACCTCGACTTTCACCATCCTTCTTGCGGCTGTTGCCGGTATCTCGCTTGTCGTTGGCGGTATCGGCATTATGAACATGATGCTCACGAGCGTCACCGAACGTATGCGCGAGATAGGCCTCCGAAAAGCTATTGGCGCGACCCGGCAGGATATCAATGTGCAATTCCTCGCCGAAGCGATCGCTCTCACGTTCCTCGGTGGCGGCATCGGCGTATTGCTCGGCTGGGGAGCATCTTTCGCGGTAACGCTCTCCGGTCTCATAACCGCCCAGGTGACGTTCTCTTCTATCCTGCTCGCTTTCGGCGTCTCGGCGGCAATCGGCATCATTTTCGGCTGGTATCCGGCGCAGCGGGCTGCAAACCTCAATCCGATCGACGCGCTTCGCTATGAATGATTCCATCGGATTGATGCGTATGAAAAGCTGATAACACAATCTTCATGAACTTCATGAAAAAACATATCGTCTTGACGGCCGTTGGCGCGCTTATTCTCGGACTTGGCGGCGGGTACGCCGGCGCTCATATACTCGCGCCGACACATTCAAACGGAACGGTAGGCGGTAGCGGCATACGAGATCGACGAGGCAGAAATCAGAGTGCGGGTGGCGGATTCCTTACGGGTATCGTTGCAAGGAAAGACAGCGAGAGCATCACGGTCGACACGCGCGACGGCAATTCCCATGTCGTCCTTTTCACGCCCGCCACGAGCGTGTTTAAGAGCGTTGCAGGCTCGCTGACCGACGTCACTGTCGGCTCGACGGTCATAGTGACCGGCACGACCAACAGCGACGGATCTCTCTCGGCACATTCGATCCAATTGCGGCGTACAACCGCTCCTGCTACGATAGGGGGATGAAACGTGCATTCGCCATCATCATCGTCGCGCTTTTGGCGCTTGGCATGATAGGACTCTTTTTCCCCGCATTTCTTGCGGGTACGCGCTAGGTTATCCCCCGTCTCACTTGTTTTTTGCGAGCATTTCTGGCATACTTTTTTCACTCGCAGAGTATTCGAGCTTCGCCCTCCGCAAGAGCAAGCAAAGTGTTCAGTTTCGGCGAGATTACTCGGTTAGTTGTATTTCATGGATAATCCACAGTCAGGAGCGTCAGTACAAGGGAACAAGCTTTACGTAGGCGGCATCCCCTATCGCTCAACGGAAGATGATCTGAAGAAGGCCTTTGGCGAGGCTGGTAATGTCGTTTCCGCAAGCATCATTAGCGATCGCATGACCGGCCGTTCGCGCGGCTTCGGCTTCGTTGAGATGGCTTCCGAAGCGGAAGCGCAGGCGGCTATCGACCGTTGGGACGGCAAGGAGATGGACGGGCGTACGCTCTCGGTCTCTTTCGCGCGTCCGCAAGGTGATCGCCCACCGCGCCGCGAAGGCGGTTTTGGCGGCGGGGAGCGCGGCGGATACGGCGGCGGCAATGGCGGTTACGGTCGCGGCGGATATTGATTTTCCATCGCCCGAATACGAAAACACCCGCGCGAAAGCGCGGGTGTTTTCGTATTGGATCGTGCCTATGTCGACTTATTGACACGCGTCCCTATGCCGTGTTACTATCCGTCCGGATTTGCCACTCGCCGTTTACGGCGGGTGGCAAGTTTGCGGTACCTTTCAGCAACACAACCTCAACAAAAGGGTGGTCTACCATGAAACTCAACGTGCGTGTTCTGGTTTTGGGGATGCTGTGCATTCTCATTTCCACATGTCTCGCCCCTCCCGCGTCTGCGGCTTCGCAAAGCGCGTCGTCGTCGTGGGGGGATTCCGTAACGATCACCAATGCAACCGCGGCATACAACAATGCACTGACGGGGTATGTCATGCGGCATCGCATCGGTCCCTATAGTTCGGCTATGATCACGTATACCGATCGTAGTACGAACTACACCACGACGAATTGCACCGTCGCGGGAGGGTGCCAGACGGGCGGTTCGACGGTTTCCGTCAACGGATACACCGCAACAACGGTAACCGGGAACGGGAATGTGGTCACGACCGGCGTTACCACGACCGGCACGAACCAGACCTCGACGGCAGCGTCGCTTGTCACGCCCGGTGGCTCCATCAACACCGTTACGATCGGCGGGGGGCACTGACATGCATAAGGCCCTCTTAACCGTGCTTGTGGTGCTTACCACGCTGTCGCTTGGCGCGTGCGCAAGCACCGGAAATCTTCGTGAAGGCGTGCCGCTGGTCCAAGGACCCGCGATACGGAACGTGACCGGTCCCTATGACGCCGCGAAAGCATGCGTCAAGGAAATCCCCGAAACGGCGGCTATCAATGTCGGCGTCGGGGATGTCCGAGATGTGACCGGTCGTATGAGCGTCGTCGGAAACGGCAACGGCTCGTTCTTGCCGATTGTCGCCACCAAGATGATGGAGTCGTCTCTCGCGGACACGGGCGTCAAGCTCGTGGACATGAGCAATACGTATCACCAGCTGGTGGACTGGTACGCCCAGAAGGGGCTCCTGAAAGGAGCGAAACTGTTTGTCCCGGAATATCTGGTGGAAGGAACAATATCGTCCCTCGACTTTTTGCCCGGGAAAGCAGCGTCGTTCCATATCGCAGGTGTTGGGTACGATTCTCGTACCTATCAGGCGGTCGGGCGGGGAGATTTCTCCCTCTCGACGTTTCCCTTCGGCACCGCGGCCGGCGGCTATATGGTTGCCACAACCAAGGTCTCGAAGGAGTTCACTGCAGTCGAGAATGGCGGCGGTGCGTACGAATTCGTTGGTGGTGGTACCGGCGCACGGTTTGCTTCATTCAGTCTCGACAAAGGAGAACGCGAACCGATGCAGTATACGGTCGGATTCATGACCGATTATGCTGCCGTGGATCTGGTCACGACGTTGCTTCAAACGCTTGTGAGTGAGGGGAAAATCCCTCACCCGCACGCGACGATGGCGAGGATCCATGAGTGCCGGGAACTGCTCGAGGATACGGGCACTACCTCCGCATCGAAGAGGAAGTAACTGCAACACGAAGCCATGTTTGACGGCTCGCAAGAGCTGTGCTAATCTGGAAAAGCTTGTGCGTTCCACGCGTAAGTGTAGTACCTTGCAACACCCCCCTCCGGGAATCCTCCCGGAGGGAAACACTGAGGAGTCGTTATGAAAACCAGCAAAATGAGCCTGCTGCTCGTTGCACTCACCACGATGGCCTTCGCTTCGGTTCCGGCTTTCGCCGGCGACCACGACCACCATCCGGCGCCCATCAACATCAACGTCGGCGTGCTCACCAACGGGGTCAACCAGAACGCGTTTGCTTCCGCCTTCGCCAACGACGGTGTGATCGCAAACGCTACTGCGGCGAACGGCATCGTCAGCGTCACCGATACGGTCGATCAGCATGTCGGCATGAACGTCGGCATCGTGACCGGAAACATCGACCAGGACGCGAACGCGATCACCAACAGTGACGGCTACAGCAGCGCAACGGCGACGGCGGCAAACGCCGTGGCTTCCCTGACGGCCAGTCCGGCCAGTCCGGCGATCAATGTTGGTGAGTTCACCAACAATGTCTCGCAGGACGTTTCGGCCACGGCGACCAGCTTCACGACCGCAAACGCGGCCGCGACGGCCGCCAATGCTGTCGTCTCGATCAACATCCACTGATCTTTCATCTGAGCTTGGATTGCTCACGGCCCCCGCACACATCGTGCGGGGGCTTTTTCTATTCCTGTATGTCATCATTGTCCAATGACGGACGAGGAGCGGCTTCTCAAAGAAAAATACAACGGGAAAAGAAGCGGGGAATTTGACGCGGATGGGCGCCGGCTCGCCAAGGGCGAGCCGGTCGCATACGTCATCGGCTGGCAGCCGTTTCTCGGCTTGAAGATATTCCTCGACTCTCGCCCGCTCATCCCCCGCCCCGAGACCGAGTGGTGGACAGAGCAACTTCTTTCTTCCATTTGTGTCGCACAGGCGAACCCGCCTGAGGAACGTACGGAGCGCGCGACCAAAGTTTCTTATGAGCGAAGCGAATTAGAAAACTTGAAGTACTCTTGTGGTAACGGCGCGAATAAGAGCAATTTTTCAGCAGAAAAATATGCAATTCCGAAGGCGGGCTCGCCTGTGCGACCATCAACTTTCTTGGACCTCTGCGCGGGCTCGGGCGCCATCGGTTGTGCGGCACTCGCGCGATTGCCGGACGCGCAAGTGTATTTTGGAGAACGTGATCCTGCGCACGAGACGACCATCAGGAAAAACATACGCGAAAATAGTCTCGATGCCGGACGTGCGGATATCCGCATCGGTGACCTTTTCACGCCTTTCCCCGCCGGCATGCGCTTCGACGTCATAGCCGCGAATCCGCCCTACATCCCGGAGAACCGCATGCTCCCGGAAAGCGTTGCTCTATGGGAACCGGAATCCGCGCTGCGCGCGGGCCCCGACGGTCTCTCGCTCATCCGCCGTATCGCGGACGAACTGCCCGCACGGCTCGAGCGAAGCGGCGTGGCATGGATTGAGTGCGACAGTCCCTCGATAGGAGCGGCCGAGGAATTGTTCTTGAAACGAGGATTCACCGTCGAGATACGCACCGATCAGTACGGTGCTCCGCGCGTCCTCGTATGCAGGCACGCGAGGGTTCGTTCGGCCCAATACTGACTGTTGTTCCACAAACAGTATTGGCCTCACTTCGCCCTCGTAGTATCATTTCCCTGATGCCGAGCCAGCCGCTCCAGCCGTTTTCGCCACCCAAAATCCTGCTCACGCACTTTCCCACGCTACTTTCGCAAGGCGTGCTAGTCGAGTGGTTTCTTTACGCTATCTTCGTTTTCTGGACGCTCTATACGCTCGTTGCCATCTATCACTGGCTCAAATACTCTCACGCATCATGGGTCGCTTTCCCCGCGATCGCTCTGCATCTCTTTGTTTCATTCGCGCTCATAGCATATGCGCTTTCCGGCTCTCTACTACTATGAAAGAATTTGAACTCGAGCCGGGCGAACACGTCGTGAAGCAGGCGCGCAAGCATTGGTTTCTCTTCCTTGCCGAACTGTTGCCGTTTGCGCTGCTTGCGGTTATTCCCTTTGCGCTCCCGGGTTTCCTGCGGCTCGCGCCGCCTTTGGCGCAGTATGCGGCATTTTTTACCGTACAGATACCTCTTATGCGTGCGGCACTCGGCGTCTGGCTCTTGGTCTCGTGGACAGGCGCATGGAGCGCTTTTACCCGCTACTTCCTAAACGCGTGGGTGCTCACCAACGAACGCATCGTAGACATCAAACAGCGCGGATATTTCTCCCGTGAAGTCTCGAGCGTATTGCTTAATCGCGTCCAGGACGTGACCACCGACGTACGGGGTGTGCTCCCCTCGCTCCTCAATATCGGCGATATCAATGTGCAGAGCGCCGGTGCCGTCGACAAGTTCCACATGCACGGCATCCCGAAGCCTGAACAGATGCGCGACCTCATTCTCAAATACGTTTCGACCCCGCCCTCTTCAACCGGTATCTGATACAATCGGGGTATGGCCGAGCCGCTTCCGACCGACCCCTATAAAGGCGTCCGTGACTTCTATCCTGACGCATTTGCACGCCAGAGAGCGCTCTTTGAGCGTATCCGACAGACGCTTGCGCTCTGGGGCTACGAGGAATATAACGCCTCTCCGCTGGAGCGCGCAGAGCTCTATGAAGCGAAGACGTCGGAAGAAATCGTGGATGAGCAGACGTATACTTTTACCGACCGCGGTGATCGGCGCGTAACGCTCCGTCCCGAGATGACGCCGACGCTGGCGCGCATGGTAGCCGGAAAGCGGCGTGAACTCGCTTACCCGCTGCGCTGGTTCTCCATCGGCAATCGTTTCCGCTACGAGCGGCCGCAGAAAGGCCGTTTACGCGAGTTTTATCAGGCGGATATCGATTTAATCGGACCTCCTGAGGGCGAAGCGGATATCGAAATCGTCACGCTCGCCGCGCGTATCCTGCGAGACTTCGGAGCGCGCGAAAGCGACTTCGTCATCCGGATGAACGCCCGTCCGCTTTTAAACGCCGCATGCGAAGCCGCCGGGCTCAAAGGCGAAGGCATCCGCCGGTATCTGCGGCTCCTCGATAAAAAATCGAAAATGACGCCTGAGGCTTTTACGGTCGCCCTGAGCGCCCTGAGCGCGAGGGATCCTCTCGCATATATTGAGAATGCAGGCGATGCTCCAACGGTGGCGCGCGAAAAACGTGCACTCTTCGAGCGTATTGATACGCTCAAGGCGCGCGGCGTGAATAACGTCGTTTTCGATTCCTCCATTACGCGCGGCTTTGATTACTACACCGGCATGGTCTTTGAGGTCTTTGATACGAATCCGGCAAATGCGCGCGCGCTGTTTGGCGGCGGGCGTTATGACCGGCTTATCGCGCTCTACGGCGGCGAGCCAATCCCGGCGGTCGGCTTTGCGATAGGCGACGTCACGCTTGCCGACTTCGTCGAAACGCACGCGCTCCCGCTCACGGGAAATGCGGACACGCCCCAACTTTACCTCGGCACGCCGAGTGCCGAGGATATACCCGCCGCGCAAGCTTTTGCCGATACGCTGCGCAAGGAAGGCGGCCGCGTTTTCGTCAACATAACCGACCGGACGCTCGGCGAGCAGGTGAAGGATGCGGTGAAGCGCGGTATTCCTCTTTTTCTCGCCTACGGCGCGAATGAAATTGCGCATCAGACCGTCCGTATGAAAATACTTCGCACGGGAGAGGAGATCGGTCTTCCCGTTTCAGAACTGCCGACGCACCTGCGCGCCGGTAGCTGATCGTATGCGCGCGATTACTTTTGACATTGAGTCAATATCTGACTCTATGGTACGCGGCCGCATCGACGTACAAGAGCAGGAGCTCACCGTCGTGGCCATTCATGATTCGAAAACGGGCGAATATTCTTCGTACACGAAAGAGGAACTCCCCCGCCTCTGGCATATCCTTGAACACGCCGATATGCTTATCGGTTTCAATTCCGATGCGTTCGATATACCGCTCCTGAATCGCTATTACCCGGGCGACCTGACGCGTTTGCGCTCGCTTGATCTGCTTGTCGAGGTGCAGAAGGTTCTCGGGCGGCGTATCCGGCTCCAATCGCTCGCCGAAGCGACGCTTGGACGCGGGAAAGCGGGCGACGGGCTTAAGGCGGTCGAATGGTGGAAAGAAGAGAAACAGGAATTGGTACGCGCATACTGCATCGAAGATGTCCGTCTCACGCGCGAACTCTATGATTATGCGCTTGCGCATGGCGCGCTCAAGTATAAAGACCTGCTCGACATACGCGACATAAAACTTGACACGTCTCTCTGGGACCGCACGATAACCGCTCCTCCGACCATGACTCACACGCTTCCGTTATGAGATCGTCGTATGCGCTCCCGGTCGCGATTATTTTGGGCGGATTGATTATCGCCGGCGCCGTGTATTTCTCGGTCGCAAAAAAAGAACCTTCGACGGGCTCTCTCCTCGGCAACCCTGCGTTGGTACGGCCGGTCGGCCCGACTGATCATATTTTCGGCAATCCCGCAGCCAAGGTTATGATTGTCGAATACGCCGATTTTGACTGTCAGTTCTGCAAGAGCTTTAATGAAACGCTCCACCAAATCATTGCGAATGAGGGTGCGAGCGGCAAGGTCGCTTGGGTGTACCGCGAATTCCCGCTCACTGAAATTCATCCGAATGCCATGAATGACGCCCGCGCCGCTGAATGCGTCGCGAAAACCGCGGGCAATGAAGCGTTCTGGAAGTTTGCTGATTCCCTCTTCGCCAATCAGCCGGTTGACCCGATGAACTACGGCGTGCTCGCATACGCAGCGGGTGTCTCGGGGAGTGCCTTTGCCGCCTGTTACGCCGATGCTGCAACAACGGTCGATGCGCGCATTCTGGCCGACCGTCAGAACGCTCTCGCTATCGGAGCGCGCGGCGCGCCCTACTCACTCATCCTCGTCGCAGGCCAAACGCCCGTTGTCATGGACGGCGCCTATCCTTATGACGTTGTGAAGCAGCTTGTCGATCGAGCGCTCGCGGAAGCACCATAAAACAGTCCCGCCATCCCCGCCCTTAAGCGGACAGGGCGTTCTCTCCGATTCCAGTAAAAACGTGCGGAGTAAATTAAATGTTAAACATTTAATTTAGGAGAAAGAATCTATAACTATAAGATGTCATCTTAGGGAGATCGCGAGAGTACGCATTTAAATTAAATGTTTAACATTTAATTTAAGGTAGCGTTTCTGACATGGTATACCTTCCTTCCTTTCCTATAGGGTTCGCAGTGCAGTCGGGAATCAACTGATGCCAGAATACACATACGTGCTTTTTAAAAACTTTCGCACATCGCTCCCTCTGGAAATCATTCCTGTTTGAGAAGAAGCCCTGCCAAATCGCAGTAATCGCATCTGGCAGAATCACACGCTGCGGTAAATGCGGAACCGTCTGCGATTGCCTGTGCCGCAGAAACAAGCTCCGCTTCGAGCGCTTCGACCTCGGCATCGCTGATCGTGAAGCGGCGGATAATGATGTCTCCCTTTTCGTTCGGCTCGACGAAGTGAAGCGCAGCCTCGTTCGTGGTGTACCGGCCGTCTTTTTTGAGCAGCAACTTATAAAAAACCAGCTGGCGGTAGTAGTCACCCGTGCTATTTTTGGTACGACCTTTTATGTCGTTTTCGCTTCTTGCTTTACCGGTTTTGTAATCGATGACCAGGACTGAACCGTCCGCTTTCCTATCCAAACGATCAAGCTTCCCGGTAAGCGGCACGGCACCGACGCCCGGGACTGCAAGCGATACTTCTATAAGAAATTCAGATTCGCACGCATCTTTCATGGAATGCCCTTCCTTCGCAAGGTAGGCGCGGAGCGCCTGCGCACCGGTTTCCATGAGCTCCTTTCTATCGAGCGCAGTAATCGGAAGACGCGACAGCTCGTAACGGAAGGCGACGACAGCATCTTCGGGCGCCGCGGTGCCTTTCCGTACGTTATCGGCATAGGATTTCAGGCCGGCATGAATGGCCGTGCCGAAAAGCATCCAGCGCGTCTGCGCGTCCGGAAGCCGCAGGAGCGTACGGAAATAGTATTGCCACGGCGAGGCGCAGTAGTTATTAAAACCGGTCGGCGAAAAACCCTGTGCAAGCAGGCGCGCTTTCAGGAAGACAGGATCAAGTATGGTGCGCGCTTCGTACGGTACAGGGACGGAGACCGATGGCGGGAAATCCGCCTTTCCCAGATGCGGCGCGAGATCGATGAGAAACCTGAGCGGCGTCTGCGCATGGTTCTCTTCAGTCGTCTGTGATCGCGTTATGATCACGCTGTCTTTGGCGCGCGTGAGCGCCACATAAAGCAAGCGGCGCATATCGTGTTCATCGTCTTCGCTCTTAAGCAGCAGGGAAAACTCGTCGGCCCGCCCGCGCAGCCATGTCTCGTCGGTCGCGTGCGCGATGATGACATGCGGGAATTCAAGTCCTTTCGCGCCATGCACGGTCATGATGCGCACGCCCGAACGTTTTGTGCGAGGGCGCTGTATCTTAAGCTCGTACTTCTCGATGCGCGTAAGGTAGGCCAGGAAATCCGATGCCGTCGCGCTCGGATTCTCCTTGGCGAGGAACGCCGCCTCATCCATAAAACCCTGATACGCTTCGTATGCGCTCTCGTTTTCGGCGAGAGAAAGTATCCCCGCGACAAAGCCGCTCAGATGAGCGAGCCGCGAAAGCCAAGGAATGAGCGGTGTCGCCGGCATCTCTTCCGAGAGTTTCGTGAGCTTCCGCATCCACGCACGCATTTCGCCGGTACCCTTCTCCGCAAGCACGGCGGCAAGCGGCTTCCCTTCCCGCGGAAGCGCGAGAAGCCGCATACGCTCCCCGAGCGTGCCGGGCAAGCCGGGCAAAAAGAGCGCGCGAGCAAGCGGTGCGTCATCCTCAAGGTTCGTCGCGGCGCGGATGAGCGCTATAAAAAGCGAGATTGCCGGATGCGCAAGAGCGCTTATCTCCGCGCTTGTATGGTCTTCCGGAATACCGGCGGTGCGAAGCATCTCCGCCAGAGCGAGCACATCCGCGTTTTTCTTCGTGAGGATGGCGATGTCTTCGTACGGCACGCCCGATCCGTGAAGTTGTTCGATACGGGCGCGGATGACTCCGTATTCCGCGCTTGGCGTATCGCATACCGCCTCGAACAGTTGCCCGCCCGCTCCGCGCACGGCCGTGAGCCGCGGGCGCAGTTTTGGAGAAGGCACGGGAGCGGGAGCGATAAGATCATGCGCCGCAAGGAGCAGGCGATCGGTCGAACGATAATTCTCATCAAGTGAGATGAGCGTCGCGTCGGGATATTTCTCCCTAAAATAGAAAAATGAAGCGAGCGATGCTCCTTGGAAACGGTAAATCGCCTGTTTTTCATCGCCGACGATGAAGAGATTCGGCGCGCCGTCAAAATCAGTGACAAGCTCAAGAAGACGGTTCTGGGACGGATTCGCGTCCTGATGCTCGTCCGCGAGCACGAATTGCGAGCGCTCTCCCACTTCTGCACGAAATTCCTCGTTTTCCTCGAGCCCGCGCACGGCTTCGCTGATGAGGTCTTCATAATCGTAGAGCGACTCCTTTTCCAGAGCCTCTTGGTATGCGGCGAAGAGCTCCGCGGCCTCGAGATGTTTCTCAATGCGCTCCCGATACCGCAGATGCTCGCCTTTTTCCTTTCCTTCATGCGCTCCGCGCGCGTGAATGCGGTCGGGGTCGGCTGCAAGAGTCTCATATGCCGCGGCGAGTTCGGCATGATAACTCTCCGGGGTGTAATGCTCTTGCTTCAACTTTCCCATAAAATCGAGGAGATCTTTCGCAGCCCGGTGCGGATTTTTCGGATTGCGTATTTTCCTATAGGATCCTTCGTCGAGCAACCTTTCCATGAGCGCGATACCGCGTACTGCCGACAGATGTGTGCCGAGCGCGATACGCGGGAATAGATCGGGACGCAATTCGAGGATTGAACGGGCGAAGCTGTGGAAGGTATGGATGCGGACACGATACGCGGCCGTGCCGATGAAACGCGCGAGCCGCGCGCGAAGTGTCGCCACCGCGCTGTCCGTATAGGTAAGCGCGAGGATTTCGTCCGGTTTCGCTCCGGCGGCTTTGAGGAGGATATTCCCGATGCGGAGCGCGAGTATCTGCGTCTTGCCGGTGCCGGGACCGGCAATGACAAGCACCGGGCCGTAGATCGTATCGACCGCTATCTTCTGCTGCGCATTCAATTTCCCGTATGCTTCTTGAAAAGAAGGCGTTAGTACCATGGAAAGAGTGTACCCTGCAAAAACAGAGTTCGCATTCTTCCGAGCAGGATGCTTGACATTTATACTATATTCTGCTACGATAGTGGCGTCCCTGAGGCGAATTCAGAGGACTCCTCCTACGAAGGTTTCGTAGCACCGCAGCACTTTGTTAGGGAGACGCTCATGGTCGGATTTCTGGAGTTTCTGGCGTTAAGTATGTGTGCCGTAGCGCTTGTTCTTTCAACAGAGCGGTCATTCGGCACCAGCGTGTTTATGGCTACGACGGCGATCGTCCTCATGTACCTCGCCGTAGTGAAAGCCGATGCATTCTGGATTCCGTCTTTGATCTTCGTGTCCATCGGATATGTGAAATTCTCTCAGTCCATTCAGGACGCCCGGGAGAATAAAAAATTCCGTTCATAGCACTCTTTCACCGCCCGAGCCCCCTCACAAAATTGACGGGGCTCTTATTTTCTTCTTTCTCGGGCGTTAATATGACTTTAAGTGCCGCGCTTTATCGTGGAAACGGATCTTCTCGAGCGCTTTCGCTTCGATCTGACGGATGCGCTCCCGGGTAACGCCGAATTCCCTCCCCACTTCCTCAAGAGTGTGGTAAATGCCGTCCATAAGGCCGTGGCGCATCTCAAGGATTTTGCGTTCCTTCGGCGAGAGATCGTTCAGTATGGAGCGCATCTGTTCCGCCAAGATGCGCTCGGAAGATTCTTGTACGGGCGACGGGATTTTGTCATCGGGAATGAAATCCCCGAGCGTCGATTTTTCATCATCGTCCGAACCGATCGGATTCTCCAGAGAAAGCGTATCCTGGTTGATTTTTTCTATCTGGTAAATCTTATCCGGTTCGACGCCCATTTCCACCGCTATCTCTTCCGCCTGCGGATCACGGCCCAGCACTTGCGCGAGACGGCGCGAAACTTGCTTGTATTTAGCGATGGTCTCGACCATGTGGACGGGGATGCGGATGGTGCGCGATTGATCGGCGAGCGCGCGCGTAATCGCCTGACGGATCCACCAGGTCGCATAGGTCGAGAACTTGTATCCTTTTTTCCAATCAAACTTGTCCACTGCGCGGAACAGACCGAGGTTTCCTTCTTGAATGAGGTCAAGAAGTGTGAGATCGGGGCTGCGGCCGACGTACTTTTTCGCGATGGAAACGACGAGACGCAAGTTGCTCCGCGCGAGGATGTTACGCGCCTCGGCATCGCCCTTTTCGATGCGCTTCGCGAGCTCGCGCTCCTCGGCGGCGATAAGAAGCGGATACTGTCCGATCTCTCGAAGGTAAATCTGTATGGAATCGTAACCTGCGGAATGGCGGTCCTTGATGTTGCGCGTCGCAAGATACTCGTCGGCAGCGTCTTCAAGCATGCCGCCCTCGAGCACGTCGACGCCCGCGATGGAAAAACGTTCATAGAGCGACTCGAGGAAACTCACATCATCTTCCACGTGCGGAAAAGATTTCAGAATCTCGCTGTACGTGACGTATCCGCGTTCTTTTCCTTTCTCGATGAGCTGCTCCGCCGAAAGCGCTTTCTGAGAGACCGCTTTTGCTTTCGCGCCCTGTGAAGCGGCACGGAGGACGTGTTTTGTTCGTACGCGCGCGGCACGCGCAGCGCCGTGAACGGATTTCGAAGCTTTCTTCTTCGCAGGCACGCGCCGCACCGCCGATTTCTTTACGGTTTTACGAGTGTTCTTTTTCTTTTTTGTGGAAGTCGCCATATTGTGGAAATGAAAGTGGGAAGTAAAATAAATGCGTCAGTGCCCCAAAGCGGCGAGGCGTACGGAGAGCCTTGCGCACGCTGCCTGTGCATCTTCGACGAGAGCAATATCGCGGGCGGCTTCGGCTCTGCGTAACCGCGCTACCGCTTCCTGATACGCTTCGCGGATCACCGCTTCTTCAAAAGCGTGGAGAAGCTCATCCGCGGCATTCTCTTCCGGACCCTCGCCGAACCTCCGCTCCGCCTCAAACAGAGCAGATTCCGGAGGGGTTTCAAGCGGTAGCGCGTGAGCTTCAGTAATTCGAAGATACTCTGATTTGACGCGCTCCGCAAGCGGCGAGCCGGGGTATGAGTGAACAACGGCAAGAAGCTGTTCCGAGCGGATGGCGCTCGGCGCGCGCGCAGACGCGCTCGATACCTGAGTTTTCTGAACGCTCTTGTGCGCTTCCGGCTGTCGCGCGATGCGCCGAAGCGACTCTCGGACGGCTTCATCCGACAGTCCGAGCGAACGCGCGGCAATTTGGATGAAATGTTCCCGTTCCATGGGGCTCGGCAGCGCAGAGAGCAGTGGAAGCACTATTTCCTCGGCGCGGCGCACAAGCCGATGAGGGTCGCGTTCTTGTTCGGCCAATTCCGCGAGGAAGAATTCGACGATCGGTTTCGCTTCGGTGATGCGCTTGGTGAATTCGCTCGGGTCTTCACCGATGAGATCGGCCGGATCTTTCCCTGCGGGAAGTCGGGCCGCCTTTACCCGCATGAGCGAGGAAAGCGCAAGGGCCGCCGCGCGCGCGGTCGCCTTGAGTCCGGCTGGATCGGCATCGAGCACGAGCATGAGATTTTCGCTGTAACGCTTCATCACGCTGAGATGACGTTCGGAAAGCGCGGTGCCTGAAAGCGCGACTGCATTGGTAAATCCCGCCTGATGCGCATGCAGGACGTCTATTTGTCCCTCGACGAGCATGGTGAATCCACGGGCTCGTATTGCCTCCTTTGCGACGCTCATACCGAAAAGAATTTCGGACTTTCGGTAAAGCTCGGTCTCCGGCGAGTTGAGATACTTCGCGAGCTCGTCCGCCGCAAGAGCGCGCCCCGTAAACGCGACGACACGACCCGAAGCATCACATATCGGGAACAGAAGCCGTTTGCGGAACCGGTCGTAGTATGTGCCCTGCTTCCCGTCCGCCTCTTTTATCAGTCCCGCTTCGTGTAGCTCCTGTATCGTGAATCCTTCGCCGGTCAGCGCTTCGAGCAGGGCGCGCCACGCGTCAGGCGCGTAACCGAGTTGCCATGCGCGAATTGTTTCGTCCTTGAGACCACGCTTCTTCGCATACGCTTCGGCGGGGCTCCCGGCAAGCTTGCCCGCGTACCATGCGCTTGCGCGGCTCATGAGCGCGTACAGGCGTTCTCTCTTTGACGCGTCTTCACGGTTTCTTCCTCCCGAATATTCGACGGCGACGCCTGCTTTCTCGGCGAGGATTTTCAGCGCGTCCTTGAAGTCCACATTCTCGACTTTTTCAATGAACGAAAATCCGTCGCCCCCCTCGCCGCAGCCGAAACAGTGAAATGTGCCGCGTTCGGGACTCACGTGGAAAGAAGGCGTTTTTTCTTTGTGGAAGGGGCAGAGCCCCCGCAGTGATTTTCCTGCGCGCGTGAGCTTCACGTACGGACTCACGATCTCGACAATGGAGAGACGGTCCTTTATCAAAGCGACCGTATCTTGTGCCATGGTTAGAGTGCGCGACTCGTGCGCGGCGCAAAGCTTGAACGTTCCGAAAGCGGAGGTGCCGGATGGTCAAGCTGGAGCTTTGTGATGGTTGCGTGCTTTTTGCTACCCGCAAAACCGGTACCCGCCGGAATAAGACGGCCGAGAATAACGTTTTCCTTCAGGCCGCGCAAGCGATCGACGCTTCCCTTGAGCGCCGCGTTGATGAGTATCTTTGTCGTCTGCTCGAAGGATGCCGCGGAAAGGAATGAACGGCGAGAGAGCGCGCTCTCTTTGATGCCGAGAACGATTTCGCGGGCTTTCGGTGCGATTTTTTGAGCCGCTTCCATCTCTTTTACCGCCCGTGCAAACTCCCAATCTTCGACCACGTCGCCGATGGAGTAGTCGGTATCGCCTGCCTCAGTAATTTTCATGCGCGAGAACATCTGCTTCACGACGACCTCGAGGTGCTTGCGAGAAACGGGCGCTCCTTGCAATTCGTAAATCTTCGATGCTTCGGTGATGATGTATTCCTGCACCGTCGCGCGGCTGGCGTACTCGAAGAGATCGTCAAGATCTGCGGAACCGTCGGTGAGTATCTGGCCCCGTACGACCGCAGTGCCTTCGGTGACGACCGGAACGCGCGGATACGGCGCAATATATTCGTACGCCGAACCGTCTTTCTTCCCCTGGCCCGCGGAGGGCGCGACCACGATGACTTTCTCTCGGCCCTCCTCCCGTACTTCCACCACAAGACCGTCGGATTTGGAGATGATTGCTGGATTCTTGGGCGAACGCTTCTCGAAAACCTCTTCCACGCGCGGCAAACCGCTCGTGATGTCGCCGCCTACCGAAGCCACGCCGCCGGCATGGAACGTACGCATGGTGAGCTGGGTGCCCGGCTCGCCGATGGCTTGCGCCGCGACGGTACCGACCGCCTCGCCAAGATCGACGAGCTCTTGGGTCGTGAGATCCATTCCGTAGCATGTCTGACAGATGCCATACCGCGTCTCGCACGACATCGGCGAGCGTGCGACGACAGTGGCAATCGAAGAAGCGGCGAGTGTCTCCGCATCTTCGGTTGAGAGATAGTGCCCCGCCTTAAAGAGGACCGTCCCTTCTTGATCTTTTACGGGTTCTGCGAGAACACGGCCGCGCAGCACTTCCGCGTAATCAATCTGGATACCGGATGCGCTCACGCGGTTTATCTTCACGCCCCGTTTCGTGCCGCAATCTTTCTCGGTCACGATAGAGTCCTGCGCAACATCAAAAAGGCGCCGTGTTAGGTACCCCGCTTTAGCGGTGCCGAGCGCGGTGTCGGTGAGGCCTTTGCGCGCACCGTGGGTGCTCATGAAGTACTCCACCGGATTCAGTCCTTCGCTAAAAGAGGAAGCGATAGGCACTTCGATCGTTTCCCCGGCAGTATTCTGGATGAGGCCTTTCATACCCGCCATCTGGGTCAGGTTGCCGAGCGTACCGCGCGCGCCCGAGCGTACCATGTCCGCAACGGAACCCATCGGATCAAGCTCCTTCGCGACAAGTTGTTCCACTTCCTGCTTGGCGCCTTGCCACAGCTCAATAGCCACGCGCCGCTTCTCCTCCTCGGAAAGAAGGCCGTTCTGATAGTCCTCTTCGATCTTTGCAACTTTGAGGCCGGCGCGCTCCACGATTTCCGTCTTTCCTTTCGGCACGGAAACGTCGTCGATGGCCCACGAGACGCCTGATTTTGTGGCGTATTCGAAACCGAAACGTTTCACTTTATTTACGATATCCGGCACCGCATCAAGCCCGTAGCGGGCGATGCAGTCGGTCACTATGCCCGCAAGCACTTTCTTCGTGATGGTCTCATTGATGAACGGGTAGTCGGCAGGTAGCACCGTGTTGAAGAGGAGCCGGCCGACCGTCGTCTCAAAAAGATGCCCGTCAAACGGCGCGTATTTCTCTTTGCCGAGGACCGGCAACACTTTTATCTTGGCGCGCAGGTCGATAGCGCCGTATTCGGATGCGAGAATCGCCGCGTTCGGCGACGAGAAATGGTCGCCTTCGCCCTTGGTGCCTTCAACCGCCTTGGTAAGCCAGTAGACGCCGAGGACGATGTCGAGCGGCTTCCCGGTGAGCACGATCATGTCGCCGCTTCCCGGTTTCAAGATGTTCTTATTGGCGCTCATGATATTCGCCGCTTCCCATTGCGCTTCTTCCGAAAGCGGCACGTGAACGGCCATCTGGTCGCCGTCAAAGTCCGCATTGAACGCGTTGCAAACAAGCGGGTGGAGCTGAATGGCATCGCCTTCGATAAGCTGCGGACGGAATGCCTGGATGCCCTGGCGATGAAGCGTCGGTGCACGGTTGAGAAGCACGTATTTCCCTGCGATTGTCTCTTCGAGTATCTCCCATACTTCGGAAACGCCGTCTTCGATGAGGCGGCCGGCTCCGCGGATGTTGAATGCGAGCTCCCGATCAAGAAGTCCCGCTATGACGAACGGGCGGAATAGCTCCAGAGCCATGTGTTTAGGAAGACCGCACTCATCGAGCTCGAGATCGGGGCCGACGACGATGACCGAGCGCCCCGAATAATCGACGCGCTTGCCGAGCAGGTTCTGGCGGAAATAACCCTGTTTGCCTTTCAGATAATCGGCAAGTGACTTGAGCGGTCGGCGCTGCGCGAGCGTCATGGCTCCCGCGGAGGCGCCGCTCTTCCGGATGGAGTTGTCGAGGAGCGCGTCTACCGCTTCCTGCAGGATGCGCTTTTCGTTGCGCAGGATGACCTCCGGCGCATGGATATCGATGAGCTTCTTCAGGCGGTTGTTACGGTTGATGACGCGGCGATAGAGGTCGTTCACGTCGGAGGTCGCGTGGCGGCCTCCCTCAAGCGCTACCATGGGGCGCAGCGCCGGCGGGATGACCGGTATGCGCGTAAGGAAGAACCATTCGGGCCGCGTACCGGAGGCAATCAGTCCGGCAATCAAAGAGAGGCGTTTCGCAAGCTTTTCCCGTTCGGCGGCGCCGGCGTGCTCGTAGCGCGCAGTAAGCGTTTTCTCGAGATCCTTCAAGTTGAGCGCACAGAAAATATCGTAAATGGCTTCGGCGCCGATGCGCGCCTCAAAGAGGCCTCCGTATTTTACGGAGTACCGGTGGTACTCGAGTTCATCGAGGACTTTCCCCACGACGACGCCTTCGATCTCGGCTTTCGTAAGCGTCATCTTCTCTTTGAGCGCGTCGCGTTCTTTGTCGTCCGTGGTGGCCTTGTACTTCGATTTGTATTCGCTCTCAAGCTCGGTGATGAGGCGCTTTTTCTCATGCTCCGCTATCTTCGTAATGATGTATCCCGCGAAGTAGACAACTTTCTCGATGTCCGCGGCGGAGGCGCCCAGAAGAAGCGCCATCCTTGACGGAACGCTTCGCAAAAACCAGATGTGCGCGACGGGCGTGCAGAGTTCGATATGCCCCATGCGTTCTCTGCGCACGATGGAGCGCGTAATCTCGACACCGCATTTGTCGCAGACGATGCCCTTGTAGCGGATACCTTTGTACTTGCCGCAGTAACATTCGTAATCTTTTTCCGGACCGAATATTTTCTCATCGAAAAGGCCGTGCTTCTCGGAACGCTGGGTGCGGTAATTGATGGTTTCCGGTTTTGTTACCTCGCCCAATGACCATGCGAGTATGCGCTCGGGCGATGCGAGCGTGAGGCGCAGCCCATTCCAAGTGTCGCGCGGCGGAAGTTTGCGGGGAGTGAATGCCATAGGGGTTCGGGAAAATTAATAAAGCTACGCCTCCGCGTCCGGCGGCAGATTCAAAGGCTCGACATCGAGTGCCAGGCCGCGAATTTGGTTGGTAAGAACGGCGAACGATGCGGGCGTGCCGGTATGGCTGATTGCCTCGCCTTTCACGATGGCATCGAAAGCCGCCGAACGCCCCTGGATATCGTCCGATTTTATGGTGAGCATTTCGCGCAGCGTATAGGCGGCTCCGTAGCCCAGAAGCGCCCAGACTTCCATTTCGCCGAATCGCTGTCCGCCGTTTTGCGCTTTGCCGCCCAACGGCTGCTGCGTGATGAGACTGTAAGGACCGATGGAACGCATGTGGATCTTGTCCTCGACCATGTGGTGCAGTTTGAGGATGTACATGTAGCCAACGGCAATTGTCTGTGCGAAAGCTTCTCCCGAACGGCCATCATAGAGTTGCATCTTGCCGCCGCGAGAGAAACCGGCGGTCTCAAGTTCGTCGCGGATTTCATCCGCGGTCGCTCCGGCAAACGGCGGGACGATCGCCTGATAGCCGAGGGTGTGGGCCGCAAGCCCGAGATGCATTTCAAGGATTTGCCCGAGGTTCATACGGGACGGGACGCCAAGCGGCGTGAGCAGGAGATCGACCGGATTGCCATCCTTATCGTACGGCATGTCCTCAACCGGCAACACGCGGCTGATAACGCCTTTGTTGCCGTGCCGGCCCGAGAGCTTGTCGCCGACTGATACGTTTCTTACCTGCGCAACGGTAACGAGTATTTTCTTGATGATGCCACTTTCGAGTTGATCGCCTTTTTCTCTCGAGAACACCCGCACGCCGATGACGCGTCCGCGCTTACCGCCCTCCATCCGGAGCGACGTATCTTTTACATCCTTCGCCTTATCGCCGAAAATGGAGCGCAAAAGACGTTCCTCCGGCGTGAGCTGCGTCTCGCCTTTGGGAGTTACTTTGCCGACCAGTATGTCGCCGGAACGCACTTCCGCCCCGATGCGGATGACGCCTTCTTCGTCGAGATTCTTCAGCCGCATTTCTCCGACATTCGGGATGTCATGGGTCGTCGTCTCGGGACCGAGTTTCGTATCGCGCACGACGCACTCGAAATCTTCGATATGAACCGTCGTAAACTTCGCATCTTCGACGAGACGCTCGGAGATGACGATGGCGTCTTCGTAATTGGCACCGTTCCAACTCATGAACGCGACGCGCACGTTCTGGCCAAGCGCAAGCTGTCCCTGATCGGTTGAAGAGTTGTCCGCGAGCACGTCGCCTTTCTTTACCTTCTCCCCCAAACGCACGCTCGGTCGCTGCATGAATGCCGAGTTTTGATTGGTCTGTGTGAGTCCCTGGAGGTGGTATTCCTTCGACTTCCCGTCCTTATTTTTCACAATGACCTTTCGGGCATCGACATGGGTGACTTCACCTGCTTCCTCCGCAAGCACGAGACGCCCGGTGTTGCGGGCGGCATGCGCCTCGATGCCGGTGGCCACGAGCGGCGCTTCAGGGATGAGTACGGGCGTCGCTTGTTTCTGCATGTTCGAACCCATCAGCGCGCGGTTCGCATCGTCGTGATTGACAAAAGGAATCATCGAGGTGGCGATGGAGAACATCTGGAACGTCGATGCGTCCATGAGGGTTATGGCGTCGCGTGCGACGATGATCGGATCCCCTTTGTGACGAGCTTCGACGAAGTCGGGAACGATGCGGCTATTCTCATCGAGTTTCGTGGCTCCGTGCGCAATGACTTCAAGCTCCTCGTCGAGCGCATTGAGGTACACCACGTCACCGGTCACTTTTCCGTTCTTCACGCGAACATAGGGAGTTTCGATAACGCCGAAGTCGTTTGTGCGCGCATGGGTCGCCATGTGCAAAATGAGACCGATGT
Source organism: bacterium (assembly GCA_021778295.1). Taxonomy (GTDB): domain Bacteria; phylum Patescibacteriota; class Minisyncoccia; order Phycocordibacterales; family Phycocordibacteraceae; genus C7867-001. The sequence goes on along the minus strand of JAJYCP010000001.1, from coordinate 24,327 downwards.
TCTGGCCTTCCGGAGTGTGGATGGGACAGAGGCGGCCATAATGGGAGGGATGCACATCGCGCACTTCAAAGCCGGCACGCTCGCGCGTCAGTCCGCCGGGGCCGAGCGCCGAGAAAGTACGCATGTTCTCCAGTTCGGCGAGGATGTTCTGCTGGTCCATGAACTGCGAAAGCTGGTTGGCCGTGAAGAATTCATGCACCGACGCATGGAACGGACGCGGATTCACGAGCGCCATGGGGAGCGTGGTCTCGCTCTCTATGGTCGACATGCGATCCTGGATATTGCGCTTCATACGGCTCATGCCCACGCGCATGCGCGCCTGCAAGAGCTCGCCGACGAAACGCACGCGGCGGAAGCCGAGGTGATCAATGTCGTCCGGACGCGCGGATGGGTCGGCATTCAATTTCGTGATTTCTGAAATGATGTGCACGAAGTCGGCGAGCGTGAGCGTACGCTTTTCGAGCGCTTTTTCGGAGGTCGGGAGTCCGAAACGCGCATTGAGGCGGTGACGGCCGACTTTCCCGAGATCATACCGTTCGGCCGAAAAGAGTGACTGCACGAAATTTTTCGCGTTTTCCGGCGTTGCCAGATCTCCGTCGCGCATGCGGCGATGAATTTCAATATAAGCTTCCTCGACGGATTTCGCCTCGTCATGTGCAAGCGTCGCCTGTATCGCCGCCTTGGCGAGCGGGTCTTTCGTAAAATGCTTCAAGGTGGCCTCGCCCACACCGCCGCCAAAGACCGTGAGGAGTTCGGTAATCGGAAATTTGCGTTTCCGGTCGATTTTCACAAAAATTGCGCCGTCCGCTTCCGAATCTATTTCTATCCAGACGCCGCGCAAGGGAATTATTTTCGCACCGAAGAACGGCTTCCCGCGAATGAGTTCAGAAACAAAAAATGCGCCGAAAGAGCGTGCCAGCTGCGGCACGATTGCGCGTTCCACGCCCGAAACGATGAAAGAGCCGTGCGGCGTCATCATGGGCATATCCGTAAGGAAAATCTCCTGGGATTTTTCCGAACCGAGCGTTTTATTGACGAGTTTGACGGTCGTGCGTATCGGCGCTTCATAAGTACGCATGTTCTCCCGCGCAAACTCTTCATCGTACTTCGGTTCTCCGATCTCAAAACTCTCGAACTGAAGCTCGAATTTCTTTCCCGAATAATCGGTAACCGGAGAAAATTCCTTGAAAAGCTCCTTGAGGCCGTCTTTGAGAAGCCACTCAAACGAGCTGCGTTGGTGCCCGACAAGGTCTGGGAACGGCACACGCGGCGCCTGATATGCGCCGAAAGTTTTCTGGACGAGGTTCTTTTGCATGTGAGCGTGGCGTGAAGTAATAAGTAAACTTTATCCCTTGGAAAAATATAGTGGCAACCCCTTTTTGCTTGTGTCCGTAGTAAATGCAAACGCGCGGACACGAATCCGCTGTCGCTATGCGTTCTTTCAGTTCCCGTATTAATCTTTATGCTCCACGCCCTCCGTTACTCACTCGTATCTGATGACACTACTGTATCAGGCCGCCTCTTTTATAGCAAGAGGCTCTGGGGATAAATATCAGCGACGCGTGCGCCAGGCGTCGATGTTCGCATGGTGGCCGGTCTGGAGGACTTTGGGAACACGGTAGTTCTTCCCCTTATATGAAATGGTTTCTGGGCGGGTGTAAACCGCGCGAGAGGCGATGCGACGCTCCTCCACCGATGTGTCTTTACCGAGCACACCCGGCAGCCGGCGCGTAACCGCATCAACGATCGCAAGCGCCGGTACTTCAGCGCCGGTATAGACTGCTTCTCCGACCGCGAACTCTTTCAGAGGCGCGAGCGTTTTGAGAATTTTTTTTGCCCGTTCATCTATGCCCTCATACCGTCCGCATACCAAGATGACATCTTGGTATTTTGCGAGGGCATCGGCATCTTTGTTTGTAAACTGCTTCCCGCTTGGAGAAAACCAGATGATCACGCGCCGCCGCTTCGCGGCGGCGCGCGTCTTAAGAGACTTCTCAACTGCTCTCACAATCGGAAGCGCCGTCATCACCATCCCCGGACCGCCGCCATAGGGGCGCTCGTCAACTTTCCCCCATTTGTTGTCGACGAAGTCGCGCGGGTTTTGATACGTTATTGAAATCTTCTTCTCTGTGCGCGCACGGCCGATGATGGACGCCGACAGGTACGTGTCGCATGCGTCAGAAAAAAGGGTAATGAGATGAAATCGCAACATTGATGTGAAGGCGAGAGGTGAGGTGAGGTGATTTTCAGCAGAAAAATACGGCGTACTCAAAAATCACCTCACCCCTCGCCTAGGTACCCAGTTCGTCAATGACCTCGTCAACGGTCTTTGCCGCAGGTTCGCTTACGCCCTCCGGCGCGTGCTTACCGCCGACCGGCTCATTTATCTTAAGGTTCACGCGCGCATTTCCCTTCATCCCGATAACACGCAGCAGGATGCGGAGCGCCTCGGCGGTCTTACCGCTCTTGCCGATAATTTTTCCCATATCTTCCGGATGCACCGTGAGTGTGAGCAGTACGCCCATTTGGTCGATGGTACGCGTAGTCTCAACCGACTCAGGGTGAGCGACGAGCGCTTTCACTGCGTATTCGAGAAATGCTTGATCTGGTTCCATAAAGGTATGGTAGCATCGCGCGCCCGTGGCGCGCGTATTACGCCGCGGGTGTTTCCTCCGGGGCCCCTTCGGCTGCCGTGACTTCGGCCGATGATTCCTCCGCAGCCGCAACAGTTTCTGCGGCAATCTCGGCTTCGGTCGGTGCGGATATCGCTTCCGCTGCGGATGCGCTCGCGGGCGCGGCAGGGGCATCCTCTTTCTTTTGCGAAGTCTTCTTCGGGAGCACGTTTATCTTCTTTCCTTCGATAATGCCCTTGCTGACAAGAAGGTTATGCATGGAACCGGTCGGCTGAGCGCCTTTGGCAATCCACTCTTTCACGCGCGCCTCATCAAGGGTAAGCGCCTTGCTCTTCGGATTGTAGGTGCCGAGCAATTCGGTGATGCCGCCGGCTTTGGCGGCTCGCGCCTTCTCCAAAAGTACAATGCGAAATGCCGGGGCATTGCTCCGGCCGATGCGCTGGAATCGAATCATCAACATGAGGACGACTATAGCAGAAGCCGGAGTATATTGCTAGAGTAGCTCAAATGGCAGACGCACATCTCTATGAAGGTCCGATAACGATGACCCGGAAAGGCTTCGGTTTTTTCTCTGTCGGCGAAGACAGCGAGGATCTCCTCATACCGCCGCAGTGGACGGGGCATGCGCTTACGGGCGACATCGTGAAGGTAGAGCCTGCGGGCACGTACCGTGATCCTTCGGGCCGGATGCCGGCGCGTGAGGCCGGGAAGGTGGTTGAAATAATTTCACGGGCGCGGGAGACCTTCGTCGGCGCTCTGGTGGAGGAAAACGGGAAAACATTCCTCACGAGCGACTACAAAAAAATGCATGTGCCGATCGAGGTGCGGGACGTGAAAGGCGCGCAGCTCGGGTACAAAGTGCTGGTGCGCATGAAAGGTTGGGAGGCGAACACGCCGTATCCCTGGGGTGTCGTCGAAGAGGTTATCGGTAAAGCGGGCGTGCACGAGACTGAGATGCGGGCGCTCGCATTGGGCCAGGGATTCTCGAGTGACTTCCCTCCCGGCGTCGAGAAGGACGCCGCATATCTCAAAGAGCACGGGAGAGCAATGCTCGCGGAGGAGGCGGAGCGCGAGGGCGCGCGCCGCGATTTCCGCAACGCGCCGACGTGCACCATCGACCCCGCCGATGCGAAAGATTTTGACGACGCGCTCTCGGTACGCAAGCTCGACGGCGGAAATATCGAGGTCGGCGTGCATATCGCCGATGTTTCTTTTTTTGTACGGCCCGGAAGCGCGCTCGATACTGAAGCGCGCGGACGCGCGACAAGCGTGTACCTCGTCGACCGGACCATCCCGATGCTCCCGGAAATTCTCTCAAATGATCTCTGCTCGCTCAATCCCGATCAGGATCGCCTCGCGGTTTCCGCCGTGTTCACGCTCGACGCCGAGGCGAATATCGTCGCCGAATGGTTCGGCGAAACGGTCATTCACTCAAACAAAAGGTTCACCTACGAGAATGCGCAGGAAGTGCTTGACGCGGGCAGTGGCACGATGCACGGCGAACTTTCTCTCCTCTTGAATCTTTCGAAAAAGATCCGCGCGCGGCGCCAGGCAAAAGGCGCCATCGAGTTTGACACGCCGGAAGTAAAAGTGAAGCTCGATGAGCAGGGCGCGCCGATTGCGGTGGTGCTCAAGGAGCGCAAAGCGACGAATCTCCTTATCGAGGACTTCATGCTGCTTGCGAACGAGGCGGTCGCAAAACATCTCGCCACGCTTACAAGAAATGGCGGATCGAATTTCTCTTCGCTCTACCGCATTCACGATGCGCCGGATGCCGATCGCATCGAGAATCTCGCGAATCTTCTGCGCGTCATGGGGTATCACCTGAAGATAACGGGCGGCAACGTGACGGGCGCGGAGTTGAATAAGCTTCTTGAGGCAGTAAAGGGGAAGCCCGAAGAGTATCTCGTAAAAACGGCGACACTGCGCTCGATGAGCAAAGCCGTGTATGCGACGCGCAACATCGGCCATTTCGGACTCGCGTTTGAGTATTACACGCATTTCACCTCCCCTATCCGCCGCTATCCCGACCTCGTCATTCACCGGCTTATAAAAGCACATGCGGGCGGCGCGCCTATAACCGCCGCAGAGATGCGGGAATTCGATTCGCTCGCGCTCCATGCTTCCGAGCGCGAAGTCGCGGCATCCGACGCCGAGCGCGACTCGATCAAGATGAAGCAGGTGGAGTTCCTCGCGGGGCGCATCGGCGAGGAGTTCGATGCTGTGATTTCAGGGGTTACCGAACGCGGCCTCTATGTCGAGGAGCAGACGACGCACGCCGACGGCATGATCCGCATCCATGACGTCGGTGATGATTATTTCGAATACGACGAGAAGCACTACCGGCTCCTCGGCCGCCGCACCAAAAAAGCATATCAGCTCGGTGACCCCATTCGAGTCCGGCTTTCCGCCGCTCGCGTCGCCGAAAAAGAGCTCGATTTCGTGCCAGTCGTCTAGGTATGAAAGGGCCCGATTTTAAATGTTAAACATTTAATAAAACATCGGCCTCGTTCACTTCGCCACGGCGACCGCCTCGTCGAACTTGACCGAGAGGAGCTTCGATACGCCGTCGCCGCCCATGGTGACACCATAGAGGATGCCCGCGCGGCTCATGGTCTCGCGGTTGTGCGTAATGACGATGAGCTGCGATTTCTGCGCGAGGTTTTCAATCATGTCGCCGTAACGCCGGCTATTTGCTTCGTCAAGAGCCGCATCGGTTTCGTCCAGTATCAAAAACGGCGGCGGATTCACTTGGCTCATAGCGAAAATGAGAGCGATGCTCGTGAGCGCGCGCTCTCCGCCTGACAGCTGCATGAGGGAGCGTACTTTCTTCTTCGGCAGATTGACAACGATTTCTATGCCGGGTCTCTCTTTTTCCTTCGGCATTCCCTCATCGAGAGACTCCTCGGGATCTTCACCTTCGGCTTCTACATCGGGTTCTTCAAGCGCAAGACGCGCGCTGCCGCCGCCGAACATAAGCGCGAAGTATTCGCTAAGCGAAGCGTTGACCTGAGTGAGCCCGAGGGTGAAATGTTTCGCAAGTTCTGTTTCAAGATCGACAATGAGCGCGCGCAGGCCCGCAGCTGACGCGGCGAGATCGTCGAGCTCGCGCGCGAGGAATGCTTCGCGCTCCGAGACTTCTTTGTGTTCCCGTCGAATGTCCTCGCCGGCACCTCCCGCTTCCTCAAGGCGAATTTTTATGCGCTCGAGAGAGCGTTTGCGTTCTTCTTGCACGCGCCGCTCTTCGGCGGGAAGCACGGGCAGAGGCTCGTACGAGAGTACGGCGGCGCCGACAAGCGCAAGCGCTTCCGCTTTATCGCGCTCGAGCTCTTCGGTGAAGAAACCGAGCGCGCGTTCGCGCGCCTCGCTTTTTGCGACCATGCTTTCCTCATGCGCTTTTGCTTGCGCGAGATCAAGGATACGGCGATGCAATTCTTTGCCGGTTTCGTCGTGCGCGGTCAGATCTTCGCGCGCTCGCGCGAGCGCCGATTTCGCCCGTTCAAGTTCCTCGGCGAGCACGGTATCTTTGCCGAGGAGTTCGGTACGCTCGTTCTCGAGCGCGTATGCGGCATGCTCTTCTTCTGCGAGCAGATCGTCGGCCGGCGCGATGAAACGATCGACGAACGCGCGCACAGCTCCGTGAAGCGCGCGTAGTGCGGCGCGAGCGGCTTCGAGGGTGTCTGCGTGTGCCGCTTGCTTTTCCGTCTCTTCCGCGAGCGCGCTGAGGGCTTCACGCGGAACTTTTGCGTACGGATCATTCACGACTTTGACGCTGCGCTGTTTTGCAGCGGCGAGCGATCCTTCGACGCGTCCGATCTCACGCGAGAGAACGCTGCGCTCTCCCAGAAGACGCTCAACGAGCGCCTCTGCCCTGCGTACCGCCCCGAGACGCTTCGTACCTTCGGCGTCGTTTGTCGCGCGCTCCTCGATACGGGAGAGTTCTTCGGTCGCGGCTGCCAGCCGATCAATCGCATTCTTCTTTTCCTCGGCGATAGCGCGCCTTTCTTGCTCAAGGAAAGCGTCCTCGATCGCAAAGTACGTCTGGCACGCGCTCGTAAGGGTGTCCCGGAGCGCCTGCGCGCGCTCAAGTTTCTTTACCTGGCTTTCGAGGAAACGCAGGTGCGGCGCAAGCTCTCGTCGGAGCGAATTCACCTGAGCGATATTATCTTCGGTTTTCAGGAGTTTCTTCTCTGCTTCCTGCTTTTTGAATTCATATACTCGTAGACCGAGCGCGTCCTCGAGCATCGCGCGTCGGTCGCGCGGCGAGGCGAGCAGTATCCGGTCCGCCTCGCCTTGGGAGATGATGTGGTGGCTTGTCTCGCCGATGTTTGCGCCGGCCAAAAGTTCCTCGATATCGCGCAGGCGCACGCGCGAACCGTTGATGGAGTATTCGCTCGTGCCATCGCGGAAAGCCGCGCGTTCTATAACCACTTCATCGAAATCAATCTTGAAAATGCGGCGAGAGTTGTCAAACACGATGGCGACCGACGCGCGCATCAGGCGGGGCATCGAGTGAGAGCCGCCCCAAATGAGATCTTCGGTGCGTTTGCCACGCATGCTTTTCATCGACTGTTCGCCGAGCGCGAAGCGAAACGCCTCGGCGACATTGCTCTTCCCGGAACCATTCGGTCCTACGATCGCCGTGGTCACGCTCGAAAAGTCCAAGATGGTTTTCTTGGCGAAGGATTTGAAACCGACGATTTCCAGCCGCTTGAGCATCGCTCAAAAGTATAACGCATAAAAAGAGACAGCCCTCACGATGTGAGGGCTGATTTCCGATCCGCTCTCACCAGAGCGGCGGCAGCGAATCGGAAAAGATTCGCCAGGTGAGGGCCAAGAAACCGACGACGACCGTCGCGACGGCGAACGAGAATGAAACGGGCATTGTTATCACGATAACCAGGCAAGCAAACGCCGTAGCAAATGCGATCGCGTCCAATACACGGACAACCGCGGAAGGCAAAATCTTCCGTATACGACGAACGATCTTCTTCACACTCATGACTACCCTCCTCCTGTAAAATCGCAAGTAGTATGAACCGTCAGGACTTCTGCGCGAAGTACTACGCCTGCCAGCCCATCTTGTCAAGCCCGGCCTCTGCGGCTTTCTGCTCCGCTTCCTGTTTACTCTGCCCTTCCCCGCGGGCTATTTCCTTTTCGCCGATAAAGACGCCGATGGTGAAGAGCTTCGCGTGATCAGGGCCGGTTTCAGAGAGCGTTCGGTACCACGGCGTCTCGTTCTGCTTCTCTTGTGCAGCCTCCTGGAAACGGCTTTTCGCGTCCTGGTAAGAACGTTTCGCGATGACATCGTCGATTTTTCCGTAAAGCTGTTTTGCGATGAACGATTCGGCAGCGGCATAGCCCTGATCCAGATACAGCGCTCCGATAATTGCCTCAAAAGCGTCCGCCAGGATGACGTCGCGGGCGCGTCCGGTGTCTTTCGCTTCGCCTTTTGAGAGCAGCAAGAAACCGCTCAGACTGAGCGTTTGCGCGCTTTCGGCGAGCGAAACGGTGTTGACGAGTGCGGCGCGGTAGCTTGTGAGTTCGCCCTCGCTTTTGGCCGGGAATTTCCTGAAAAGGAAATCGGTCACGGCAAGTTCGAGAACCGCGTCGCCAAGAAACTCGATCCTCTCGTTGTGGTTGCCCGTGTATTCGCGATGCTCATTGAGATATGAACGGTGCGTCACGGCCTCGATAAGGAGGCCGGGATTATTGAACGTGACGCCGAGTGCGGAGGCGAGCGAATCGAAATCAGGCATGTGCGTGTGTATGCGCGTGGTCAAGGAGGGTCTGGACGGCCTGCGTCACGATGGGGAGCATATCATCGTAGAAATTGAGGTCAATGATGTCTTGGAGACGGAACCATTTCGCATCGTCAAGACCGCCGCTCTTCTTGAGGGTGAGCGGCTCGAAGTCGCTCGAAGCGAGGAAGAACCAGACATGTTTGCGCACCTTGCCCTTCTCCGGATGCGAGGCGACGTATTCATTCTCGCCGACCTGGTTTTCCACGGTTGCGGTAAGGCCGAGCTCTTCTTTGATGATGCGCATGACGCCCGCTTGCGGCGTCGTATCGTTTTCAATATGGCCTTTTGAGAGCGTCCATTTGCCGAAGACATCGTGCACGAGCGCGAGATAGTATTGTCCGTCGTGTTTGGCGTAAACGATTGCCCCGCCCATTTTCTCCAGCGGCAGCTCTTCGCGTTTTGCTTTCTTTACCCCTTGCTCATCCTTCCCGGGTTCGCCAAGCTCTTTATAGACCGCTCCGAGGACTCCGTTAACGAAGCGTCCGGAGGAATCGCCGCCGAACGTTTTGGCGAGTTCAATGGCTTCGTTAATCGCGACTTTGGCAGGCACGTGTGTGCGATCGGAAAAAAGGAGTTCGAAAAGTCCGAGACGCAGAATGTTTCGGTCGACCGGTGCGATGCGCTCAAGAGGCCACTCGGGTGCGGCTTTTTCGATGACGAGATCGATATCCTCTTTTTTCGCGAGAACGCCGGAAAGAAGCTGATGTATGAACGGTTGATCGATATCGTCGCCGCCGAACTCAAGAACGTTGCGTGCAAGAATGTCTTTCACGGCTGAAGCTGACGCATGAGTGGTGTCCCATTCGAAAAGTGTCTGCAGGACAACGGAGCGCGCTAGATGTCGGTTCGCCATGGAAAGATCTGTGCGCGCAGTATAGCAAACCCCGCAGTTGCGCAAGCGCAACTGCGGTGGATAGTTCGCGATCGCGCTATGCGTTATGCGCCGCCGCCGAAACCGCTGCGCGCTTTCGGGCGTCCGCCGGTCGCGATTTTACCGGAGATTCCCTTCAAGCTTTTCGCTTCGGCATTGGCATGTTCCTCGTGCGCATGTTCGTGCGCAGGCTTCGTCGGCGGGGCCGTCGAAGGACCTTTCGCTTTTGACGTGTGCACGCGCTTCTCCTTCGGCGAGAAAATCTGCTTTCCGCGATACATTCCCGTCGCTTCATCGAGACGGTGCGGGAGGCGGAGATTGCCGCTCTCTGCATCCTTTACCGCTTTGACGCCTTCAAGCGCGTGATGCGACCGGCGATTACCGGTGTGGCCCCTGGTGTGGCGCATGCGAATTGACATGAGCGCTACTCTAGCACGCGGCCGATAAAAAGAAAAGCGCGCCTCTGTGGAGGCGCGCGTGCGTGTCGTGAGACCGCGCGGTAGATGTCGAGAGTTACGCTGTAAACGCGGGAGCGGAAATAGAGTGGTGATCCTTCCCGGTATTCTTTTTCGGGAGTTTACTATTGTAGGGCGGCGGTTTTGTGCCATCGCAACGTCGCGCCTGCGCCTCGGTGATGAGAACGCCATTCCCTCCGACGCGAGCGCATCGCATGAGTCCCTCTACGAGCTTTCCCCCGCATCCTGGGCAGGGGGCACATCCCTGGAATCCGGTTCCGGCAAGGGCACGTTCATGATTTGCACATGCCCACGAAGGTTTCCTACTGTCTTGTTTTTTATTCACGGCATCCTCTCTTTGTCTGTGTACTGAAGGTCTAATTTGTCCAGGCCCAACGGTCTGGACAAGCGTTGTTTCTATCATTCTTTCCCAATGGAGTCAATAGTTCGTGTGCAGAATCAATCAAGATGTATGAAAGAACGACGATGAAGCGCGCAGAGTCCGTGCTTGTGGAGCGCTGCATAGTGCGCCTTCGTGCCGTAGCCCTTGTGCCGTTCAAAACCATACAGCGGGTACGTCTTCGAGAGTTCATTCATGAGCCGGTCGCGCGTTACTTTCGCCGCGATTGAGGCGAGCGAGATGAGCGGGACGGTCGCGTCCCCGTGGGTGATAGTCTCTTGTGCATAGTTCGCCGGTGCGCGAAGCGCGCCGTCGAGCTGTACCCGCGCCGATGTTGCGTCCGGTGCAAGCGCATGCACTCCGCGCGCCACAGCTCGTTCCACCGCAGCAGCGATACCGTCTGTATCTATCGTTACGGCGCTTTCAAACTCGACGGAAAAATGCACCGTACCGGCGGCAGCATGCCTTTGGAGCATCTGAAATAGCGCTTCTCGTTTCGTTGCAGATAACTTTTTTGAATCCGCGACGCCGGGAAATTCTTTCTTTACGTCAAATCCTTCCGGCACGGCAACGACGGCGACGGCAACCGGCCCTGCCAACGGGCCGCGCCCCGCCTCGTCTACCCCGAGCATGAATCGCATGGAGAAAGTATACTATCGCTTATGGCCTCGCGCTTTATCCATCTCCATACGCACAGCCATTATTCATTCCTTCAGGCGCTGCCGAAAATCGAGGAATTGGTAGAAAAGGCGGAGAAGGAGGGTATGGACGCGCTCGCGCTTACCGACGCCGGCAATATGCACGGAGCGATCGAATTCTACAAAGCCGCGACCAAAGCGGGCATAAAACCGATCCTCGGCGTCGACGCGTATCTAGCTCCGCGCTCGCTCTTTGAGCGGGATCGTAGCAGCGACACGAAACGTTCCCGTATCGTACTGCTCGCTGAAAACAACGAGGGGTACGAAAATCTTCTCGCTCTCGTCACTACCTCGTGGACGGAAGGGTTTCTCGAACGTCCGCGGATGGACAAAGAGCTGCTGCGCGCGCATGCACGCGGAGTTATCGCCCTTCTTCCCTCTTTTTCGGGAGATGTATCTCAACTGTTGCGCGCCGGCGACCCGCAAGGAGCGGCGGCTGCGCTCGCCGAATTCAAGGGCATATTCGGCTCTGAAAATGTCTTCCTTGAGATCACACACCATCCGCGCGTGCAGGGACATGAAGCATTGATGCATAAAATCGGAGCGCTCGCGCGCGAGAGCGCGACGCCGGTCGTCGCCCAGCATGACGTGTATTACCTTGAGTCGGACGACCGTGAAGCGACCGAGATACTGCGTCGTATCGCCCACGGCGAGCGCGGGAGAAATGAAGACGAGGATTTTTCTTTCATCAGCGAAACGCGCGCGCTCGACCTTTTTAAGGACAGTCCGGAAGCCGTCGACGCTTCGCGCGCGATTGCCGACCGCTGTAACGTATCGTTTGAGCTCGGGAAGTGGACCTTCCCAGCCGTACCCGTCTCTGTCGGTTTCGCAACGCACGATGAGGAGTTGCGGGCAAAAGCGTATGCAGGCATCGAGGAACGGGCACTGGAGAAAACAAAAGAAGTCACGGACCGCATCGAATACGAACTTGCGATCATCATCAACAAAGGTTTTGCGGTGTACTACCTCATCGTCGCCGACTTGCTCGCGTTCGCGCGCACCGAGCGCATCCTCACCACGACGCGCGGCTCGGCGGCCGGATCCCTCGTCGCGTACCTCACTGGCATCACAAATGTCAATCCGCTTTTTTATAAACTCCCGTTTGAACGCTTTTTGAATCCCGAACGTCCGAAAGCGCCGGATATCGACATGGACATGGCTGATAACCGCCGTGATGAGATGATCGCGTACACGAAAAGAAAGTATGGTGAAGATCATGTCGCGCAGATAGGCACGTTCGGTACGATGATGGCGCGTGCGGCGGTGCGCGACGTGGCGCGTGCGCTCGGCCACTCCTATACCATCGGCGACCGTATCGCAAAACTCATTCCGATGGGTTCGCAGGGTTTCCCGATGACCATCGATCACGCTCTCGAGCTCGAACCGGATTTGAAGGCGCTCTATGATGAGGACGACGACGCGCGGGAGATACTCGATCTCGGGAAACGCATCGAGGGGTGCGTGCGACACGTCGGCGTCCACGCGGCGGGAGTGGTCGTTGCGCCGACCCCGCTTGTGCGGTGGACCCCTCTCCAACCCGACCCCAAAGGCACGGGGAAGCTCATCACGCAGTACGATATGTATTCCATTACCGACGAGTACGGCGGCGTCGGACTTCTGAAGTTCGACTTTCTCGGTATCAAAAACCTCGCCATTCTCGCCGATGCGGTTGCTCAGGTGGAGAAGACGCGCGGCATTAAAATCGATATTGAGAATATCCCGATCGATGACGCGAAAACGTATGAGATGCTCGCGCGCGGCGAAACAGAGGGCGTGTTCCAGCTGAACGGCTCCGGCATGACGCGTTGGCTCAAAGAGCTCAAACCGTCGACTATTCACGACATTAACGCAATGGTCGCGCTCTACCGTCCCGGACCGATGGAAACGATTCCAAACTACATCGAGCGGAAGCACAACCCGAAATTGATTCGTTTTGTCGACCCGCGCATGAAGGAGTACCTCGAAGCATCCTATGGCCTTTTGGTCTATCAGGATGATGTGCTTCTCACCGCGATAAAACTCGCCGGTTATTCCTGGCTTGAAGCGGATGCGCTCCGAAAAGCGATGGGCAAGAAGATTCCGAAAGTGATGTTGGCGGAGAAGGAAAAATTGCTCAAGGGATTCGTAGAATATGGAAAACTTTCGCCGGAAAAAGCGGAGAAGCTCTGGTCGCTCATCGAACCTTTTGCCGCATACGGTTTCAACAAGGCGCATGCGGCGAGCTACGGCAAAGTCGCATACCAGACCGCCTATATGAAAGCGAATTACCCCGTCGAATACCTGACGGCCCTCCTCACCGCCGACTCGGGCGATACTGATTCCATTGCCGTCTTCGTCGCGGAAGCGAAGCGCATGAATATTCCCGTCTTGCCGCCGGATATAAATGAAAGCGGCAGTGATTTTACGACCATTCACGCTTCGTACCCTTTAAACGCTCTCCCGAACGAGTTCCCGAACGCCATTCGTTTCGGCCTTTCATCGATTAAAAATTTCGGCGACGGAATTTCGGAGACGATTATCGCCGAGCGGGAGGCACATGGCCTCTTCCGTACGCTCTCCGACTTCCTTTCCCGCATCGGCTCGAAAAACCTGAATCGGAAGTCGCTTGAATCGCTCATCAAATGCGGCGCGCTTGATTCGATAAGTCTTCCCGAAAGCGACCGCGGCGCACTGCTCGGAAGTATCGAGACGTTGCTCACCTTCCATCGGGAGACGACCGCTGATGCCCCGCAGGATTCTCTTTTCGGCATGCTTGATGCGCCGCCGCTTTCAATCCCCGCCGGGAAACCGGTCTCGCTCCTCGACAAACTTTCATGGGAGAAAGAATTGCTCGGTATTTACGTAAGCGGTCATCCGCTCGATGCGCATGGCGCGTTGACTACGAAAGCAAAGCTTTCGATCTCAAAAATCAAAGAAGAACCGCGCGCGGGGATGCTGATCATACTTCCGGTTCTCGTTCTCGTCGTGCGCGCAATCCTCACCAAGAGCGGCGAGAAGATGGTATTTGTTACTTTGGAAGATATGACCGGTTCCATTGAGGCGGTCATCTTCCCCCGGCTCTTTAAAGAGCATGCGAACGCGCTTGTGCCGGGTGCGTGCCTCCTGGTGAAAGGAAAAGTCTCTATCAGAAACGGCGAATCTTCGATCGCGATTGATGATATAAAGCCGCTGTAAGTTGTTATATGCTATTCTCTCTCTCATGACGTCGCTTGAGCATAAACGCCATACGCTCGCCCATCTCCTTGCCGCAGCGGTCGAGGAGCGTTATCCGCATGCACTGCCGACTATCGGTCCCACCATTGAAAACGGCTTTTATTACGACTTCGACTTCTCGCTCGGCGAGAAGCCCGGCGAAGAGAATCTCGCAGCACTCGAGGAAACGATGCGCGCGTTGCTTCCTTCGTGGACGAGCATGCGCGCGGCAGAAATTTCTTTGAAGGACGCACACGATCGTTTCAAAAAGAATCCTTTTAAGAGCGAGCTTGTCAACGAGATTGCCGAAAAAGGCGAGAAACTGACGCTCTATACGGCGGGCAATTTTACCGACTTGTGCCGCGGCGGACATGCGGAAAATCCCGCGAAAGATATCGCACCAGACTCGTTCGCGCTTGAACGCGTCGCGGGCGCATACTGGCGCGGCGATGAAAAGAACCCTATGCTTACCCGCATTTACGGTCTCGCATTCGATACAAAAGACGAACTTGAAGCGTATCGCGCGCAACAGGAAGAAGCGAAAAAACGCGATCATCGCAAACTCGGCAAAGAGCTTGATCTCTTCACCTTTTCCGAGCTCGTCGGTTCCGGCCTCCCGTTGTGGACGCCGAAAGGAGCACTTATGCGGCATTTGCTCGACGCCTATGTCTGGGAATTACGTGCGAAGCATGGCTATGAGCGGGTGACCATTCCCCATATCACAAAACGAGCGCTCTATGAGACCTCGGGCCATTGGGAGAAGTTCGCGGCGGAGCTCTTCCGCATAACGACTCGCGAAGGCAAGGAATACGCGCTGAAGCCCATGAACTGTCCGCATCATACGCAAATCTTCAACCGCCATTCTCACTCCTATAAGGACATGCCACAGCGGTATGCTGAAACGACGATGGTGTATCGCGACGAGCAATCCGGTGAGCTCGGCGGACTTACGCGCGTGCTCTCAATCACTCAGGATGACAGCCATGTATTCTGCCGTCACAACCAGGTGCGCGAAGAATTCTTCAAAATCTGGGACATCATTGACACGTTCTACGGCGGATTCGGCTTCACACTTCGTGTCCGTCTTTCCTTCCATGACCCCGCATCGGCAGAAAAATATCTCGGGACGCCGGAAATCTGGAAGAATGCCGAGGATGCGCTTCGCTTGATCGCAAAAGAGCGTGGCGCCGATTACTTCGAGGCGCCAGGCGAGGCGGCGATGTATGGTCCGAAGCTCGATTTCATAGCGACCGATTCTCTCGGTCGTGAGCATCAGGTCGCGACCATTCAGCTCGACATGAATCTTCCCGAACGATTCAACCTCTCGTGCGTGAATGAACGGGGAGAAAAGGAGCGTATCGTGATGATCCATTGCGCCATCATGGGCTCGATCGAGCGTTTCTCGGCTGTCATGCTTGAACACACTGGCGGTAATCTTCCGCTCTGGCTCGCACCGGTACAGGCGCGCGTCCTTCCGGTGTCCGAAAAACACGCCGCGTATGCGCAGGAGGTTTTGACTGCGCTCAAGGCGGCGGGTATCCGCGCGGAAACAGCCGATACAAATGAATCGCTCGGCAAGAAAATCCGCTCAGGAAAGATGGAAAAAATCCCGTATCTCCTCGTTGTCGGTGATACCGAGGCCGAAGCGAAAACCGTTTCGGCTGAGAGTCGCGATGCGGGGAAACTGGATGCGATGCCGCTTGCGGATTTTATCGCGCGCGCGAATGAAGAAATCAAGACGCGAAGGTAGAAGGTAGTCGGTGAGGAGTGTTGAAATGCTTTACGCTCCGAGCAATGCAAGCGCGCGGGTGAGCGCAAGCTTTGCGCCCGTGACCCCCGCCGAATAGCTTGAGTCAATCGCCGTGGCGAGCGCGGCGACGAGCTGTTCGAGATGCGGCGTGGTAAGGCGCGCCGTCAGGCGGCTTATATCGGCATCGCAGGCGGTCCCGTCGATGCGCGCGCGGTATACGTCGTCAAGAAGACAGACGGTGTCGCAGAGCAGCCGCTCCGGCTTCCCTCCTCCGCGCACGTATTCACGCAGTCCGGCAAATACCGCGACGCGGTCGCCTTCGACAAGCGCCGAGAGAAAGCCGCGCACCTGTACCGGCGTTCCATGCGTTGCTGCATCTGCTTCCGGCGCAATCCCCTCTGCGATTGTCTCGACATTCTCACGGACCGGTTCGACGTTTTCATATATGGGTTCGACATTGCGCGTCGGCTTCACGGTACGATCGACGACTGGCGGGCGAGTCTGATGGGAAAGACCTTTCACAATATCTTCTATGGAGAGTGCGCCGTTGTGTGCGAAAGATTTGAAACCCTCGTAGGCGGAATACCCCCGCGATGCTTGAGGCGTCTCGGGAAGCTGGGGTGTGAGTGCTACGGACGCGATTTTATCCTCGGATTTCTGCGCGTTATTGAGCGTCGCAGAAATCCTTTCGCCGAAGCGGCGCGCGTGGCCATAGGCAAACGGCACGGCACCGAAAAGGATGAGATAGGCGAGCGCGAGCGACCAACCGATAAGCGCAAGCCAGTAAAGCGTCGTCCCGACGGGTCCGAGATCGAGTCCGGTATAGGGTATTTGCGAGAGGTAGAGGTACGCAAGCGGCTGCGTGCTGGCATGAGGAAGCGCTGAAAGCGTGATGACGGGCGGAGGTGATCCGCCGCCTCCGCCGCAGTTGCTAGTGCAACCGCCACCCCCTCCGCCGCCTGTTACAACAAGCGTTGCGGTACAGGTAAGGGTCTGGCCGGTTTGTGCATGGAAGGTTCCCGTATAGGTATAGCTACCGACCGCCGCCGGCGAGACGACGACTGAGCCGGGCGAGCTTGTCGCGGTTGCGATGCCATTGTTAATGTCGACATTTGAGATTTCGTTACCGCTCCAGGAAAGCGTTGCCGAACCGCCGGTGGTGTAGCTCGTCGGCGAGACGGTGAGCGAGCAGGTCGGGCCGCCTCCGCCGCCTCCGCCGTTCACTGAAACGGCCGCGGAACACGTTGCGGTCTCTCCGGAGGGACTCACGACCGTACCGGTGAATGTGGTAGTGGCTGTAATCGCTCCTGAGAGTATCGACCCGCCGACAGCGGGCGATACGGAACCGATACCATGATCAATAGTGAACGTGTCGGCATTCGTCGTCGTCCATGTGAGCGTTGTGTGGTTGCCAGTATTCACACTCGTCGGCGAAGCGGTGAGCGTGCAGGTGGGAGCGGTGGGCGGGGGCGGGGTTGAGGTGACCGTCACGGTCGCGGCGCAGTGGACGGTGCCGCCGGAACCGGTTGCGGTACCGGTGTAGGTGGTCGTTGTCGACGGAGAAACGGACTTTGAACCGGAAGCAACCGGTGTGACAGAACCGATGCCTTGATCGATTGAAAACGAAGTTGCATTGGTTGTCGTCCAACTGAGCGCCGCGGAGCCGCCGGTCTGAATTGCGGTTGGCGAAGCGGTGAGCGTGCAGGTGGGAGCGGTGGGCGGGGGCGGAGGGGCAACAGTTACTGCCGCCGCACACGTCGTTTCTCCGCCTGGACCTTTCGCAGTCAGGGTGTAGTTCGTTGTCGTAACAACAAAAATCAGTTTCGCGCCGGATATTACCGGTGTGACCGAGCCGACGCCGTTATCTATACTCGCTGAAGTTGCACCGGTCGTTGTCCATGTGAGCGTGGTCAAGCCGCCCCCATAAGCGAGCGAAGTGGGGCTCGCTGTAAGTGTGCAGGTGGGAGCGGGGGGCGGGGCCACAGTAATGATGGTTTGACACTGCGTTGTGCCGCCGGCACCCGAGACCGTCATCGTAAACTGCGTTGTTATAGACTCGGTGACGCTCTGCGAACCGGATGGGCTTGCCAGAATCCATCCTGAGGTAACCGTGCCTGTTTTCCCGTTTGCATCGCTACTTTGGATGAGCATATTGGAAGCTGCACTCGTGGTCCACGAGAGGACCGTCGAACCGCCTCCATACGGAAGAGTGGATGGGTTTACAGAAAGAGTGCAGGTGGGCACCGGCGGGGGTGTCGGAGGCGGAGGGGGTGGGGGTGGCGGAGGGGGTGGGGGTGGCGGTGGGGGTGGCGGGCAACAAGGCGGCCCGACGACTTGAGCGAAAATCTGCGAGGGTGTGATGAAACCTGCTGCAAACGCAATCGACATGCCCAAAGCAACCGTGAGCACTACGGCAAAGAGACCGATAACAACCGGTCGTTTGGATGCATATGCATTCATTTTTTCCATTTTTGTCATAAATCTGCTCATGCCGATTACACGGCGTATGAAAAGGGTTGGAATGAGGGTATGATGTTCATCATTCCAACCCAAAGAGCTACCGCGGGCACTCTCCGTTATCCTTCAGCCATAACGCACCAGGAATGACGACATTCCGTCTGCCCTTCCAGTCGTGCGGCCTCACGTAAACGCCGCAGGTCTGCGAACCATCCGGGTATTCAAGGCAAAGATAGACGACTCGGCTCCGGATCGCTGTTGAGAAGCGAAGTGTCTGCGTTGTTGCCGTTACCGGATACATGTACTTGTGCGGCACTTCTGCGGTACTCCCGAGTATGCCTCGAATGTACCCAAGTGCAGGAGTGCACACATCGCACTCGCCCATCCATGCCGTCCACGCTCCGGAACCTTGGCGCTGAGCATTGCATTCGCTCGGCGGTAAGGGGCCTTCGGTGCTGCCAACGCCCCAACGAACATGCCCTCCGACTGGCGCAGTGAACGTAAGTTCGACGCATTGTGTAGGTGCTGGGACCGGAACCGGAACCAGCGTTGACCAATTGTTGCAAATTTCAGGCAAGATGACCGTATAGATCTTCCCGTGCCAAGAAACCTGCCACTCTTCCGCCGGCGCGGCGTATTCCATCTTGCCGCTTACCGGCGGCGTGACGAAATCAACGCGCACATCCTTGTGCACGATACCTCCGGTTGAAAGCATCGCGGCGAGACGGTCACCTACGGTGAGTCGCATTTTTTTACCCGGCTTCTCTGTCGCTTTCATGAGGAGAGCGACGACCGGAGGCGGAAGGCCGAGTTTCTGAAATGCGCTTTCGCGCGTACGCATCGCTTCGGCTCGCGTCGAGGCATAGGGGGCGACACCGAAGTACCGCCAGGAGAACTCGGCATGCGCCGAATCCACTGTCGCAAGCGCCAGGATGAGCGCCAGCACAACGATGATTTTGTTCATCTTCGTACTCCTTTTGTGCCGCGCGTGCGGCTGGCTGATGGAAAGAACAATCTTCTTTTCTCTCCTTGCGGAGAGCCATTCGATTTCCAGCTAGCTGGAAATCGAATGGCTCTCGACAAAGTCCGCGATGACGACGAATCGATCGGTCTTCTCTCCGAAAGAGTCGCACGTGGAAAGTGTGAGTATCCTTCCGGTAACCGAGAGCGGGATCGCCGCATCGTTTGCGCTTTCTTTCGTGACGCTCTTCACCCGATACGTATAGGCCATATCGGACGAGTATACGGTGATAGCGTCACCCGACGTCAGTTTCTGAATACCGTCGAACGTCTTGTAGGCCTGATTGAGGACTATCGGCAGGTAGCTTGAGTGTCCGAAGAGGACGACGTTGCCCGCCTCGCCGAGCAGTGCGGAAGTTGGATAGCGCACAGCGCCTTTGAGGAGGAGGCTGTCGAGCGTACTGATGTCAGTCGTATCCGGATTCGCAATCGTCACTGAAAGCCGGAGCGCGGGGATGACTATGCTCGTCGGAAATTCGGCTCCCGCAGTCGACGTTGCCGTGTGCAAGCTTGCAGCAATAAGCGGACTTGCCGTAAGCGTAGCCGATGGAGCAACTGACAACTGTGGCGCATCCGGTAAAAGGCTGAGTTGTGCGAGCAGGGAGACACTGCCGAGAAATACGAACACGAAAACGCCAAGAAAGCTCCACTTTCTTTCGTAGGCGCGTGCGCAAGCCCTGAAGAGCCGCACGATGAAATCGGTGATTCCTCCCATATAGTCCTGTCTAGGAATACACCAGAATATCGCATACGTCAAGTGTTTGAAACTTGACATTGAAACTATCCTATTGTATGTACATATTCATGACCTCGATAGAAATAAATACGCCGGCCCGCCGGGCGGCCATACACGGCCTTGCTGTGGTGGGATTTGTGACGCTCATAGTCCTTGGCATCTCGCTCGCCATTTACTCGGCGCGCTACGTTCCGAGCACGGTAGGCCGTCTCGGTGCGGCTGCCGTATCGCTTTCCCAGATCTTTACGAGCGCTCCGACGCCTTCCCTCTCGGTCGTTCCTGCCGCATCGACAACGATTCCTTTCGACACGGCGAGTTCGACTGCTTCGACAAGCACGGCGCAGGCGACTTCAAGCCCGAGCGCGCCGCGTGCGGTAACGCCGACTGCCGGTGCCAAAACGAGCGGGACCTATCAACTTGGCGGCGGTACGAGCGCACTTTTCGGCCTTCCTGACTTCATCGTCACCATAAACGCAGTGGGGTATCTTACCTCAACTTCGACGAGTTCATTCGTCGCGACGACAACGGTACCGTACGGAGAAAATCCCGCGGTCAAATTCACCGTAAAGAATATCGGGACGAATGTCGCCGGTCCGTGGCGCTTCAGTGCTTCCATCCCGACCTCCTCGGATTCTATCTACCAGTCTGTTCCCCAACAGAGCCTCAACCCAGGCGATTACATCGAATACACGCTCGGATTCAGCCAGCCGAACCCCGGCGCAAACCAAACCATTTCGGTTACCGCAAACTTCGATCACGCGGTGACAGAGTCGGATACGAATAACGACAGTGCTTCCGCAAAGATAACCATCCTCGGGTCATAAAGTTCGCAGCCAGAGTGCGAACCGCTATGCGTCAATCGTCGCAAGTTTCGCGTTCGATTGGATGAATGATTTCCGACTCGCGACATCGGTGCCCATGAGAATATCGAAAATGCGGTCGGCCGCTTCGGCGTCTTCGATATGCACCCTCTTCAGAACGCGGCGACTCGGGTCCATCGTTGTCTCCCACAACTCGCTCGGGTTCATTTCGCCGAGACCTTTGTAACGCTGAATGTTCGCCTTGGCCGGTTTTTTTGCCGTAACGACTTCTTCTTCCGGGGTATCGTCGCCCTCGCCGACAACAGCGATGTCGCTTGCCGCGACGCCGAATTCTTTCAATACCGCTTCCTTTTCATTATCCGAATATGCGTACGCGATCGCCTTCCCTTTTGAGATTTTATACAGCGGCGGCTGAGCGATGTAGACGAAGCCGCCCTCAATGATAGGCCGGAAGTGGCGGTAGAGGAGCGTGAGAAGCAGCGTACGAATGTGCGCGCCGTCAACGTCCGCATCGGTCGCGATGATGATTTTGTGATAGCGCAGTTTTGTAATATCGAAAACATCGCCGATGGCGGTCCCCATGGCGACGACCAGCGCGCGGATCTCAACCGAAGCGAGCATACGGTCTATGCGCGCCCGCTCGACGTTCAAAATCTTACCGCGCAGCGGAAGTATGGCCTGGGTCCGGCGATCCCGTCCTTGTTTGCTTGAGCCGCCGGCCGAATCGCCCTCGACGATGAACAGTTCGCCTTCCTCAGCGCTCTTGGTTTGGCAGTCGGCAAGTTTCCCCGGAAGCGTCATGCCCTCAAGAGCGCCCTTTCTGAGCACCGAGTCCTTTGCCGCTTTCGCGGCCTTGCGCGCCTTGAGCGCGAGCTGAACTTTGTTCAGTATCGCGCGCGCATCGTCCGGATTCTCTTCAAGAAATGAACTAAGCGCCTCTCCGAAAACGGCGGCGACTGCTCCTTGCGCTTCGACCGAACCGAGCTTCGCTTTCGTCTGCCCTTCAAACTGGATTTCAGGAAGTTTTACCGACAGAACCGCGGTAATACCCTCAAGTACGTCCTCGCCGGTAAAGTTTTCGTCTTTCTCCTTCAGGAAATTCGCATTTCTGCCGTAGGTATTGAGCGAGCGCGTGAGCGCCGTCTTGAAACCGGTGACGTGCGTGCCGCCTTCGCTGTTATAGGTATTGTTCGCGAACGCAGTGATGCGCGGCGTGATGTCGTCAACGTATTGAAGCGCGATCTCGACTGCCACTGCGTCTTGCTCGCGGTCGACGTAAAAAATGTTCTTGTGCACGGGCGTCTGGTACTTGTTATAGAACGCGACAAGCGATTTCAGGCCGCCTTCGAAATAGAACGCCATTGAGGGAGCATCGAGAGAAAGTTCGCGCACATAGAAACAATCCTCATCCGCGACGTTGGAGAGCGTGCGGGCGTCGATAACCGTGATGCGTACGCCTTTCACGAGATAGGCCTGCTGGCGCAGATGCGTCACGATTTTTTCCCAATTCCATTCAACACCTTCCTTAAAAATAGAGGCATCCGGTTTGAAAAGAACGATGGTGCCGTGCATTTTACTCGTACCGACTTTTTTTACCTTGCCGAGGGGTTTGCCGATCTTGTATTCCTGCAGGTGGATACCGCCGTCCTGATGCACGATGACTTTGGTGTGCTCAGAAAGCGCGTTCACGACCGATGCACCCACCCCATGGAGACCGCCCGAGACTTTGTACCCTGACTCTGCGCCGCCGAACTTCCCGCCGGCATGGAGCGTTGTCATGATGGTCTCGAGCGCGGAGACTTTTGTTTTCGGATGGATGCCCACCGGCACGCCACGGCCGTTATCCGCCACGCGCACATACCCGTCCGGCAGGAGCGCGACCTCGATATCGCTCGCATAGCCGCCCATCGCCTCGTCGCGCGCATTGTCAAAAATCTCCCAGATGAGGTGATGGAGTCCGTCGGGGCCGGTCGTTCCGATATACATTCCCGGGCGTTTCCGTACCGGTTCAAGGCCTTCAAGTACCGTAATGGAGGAGGCGTCGTAAACGGCGCCTTTTTTCCGCTTGATATCTTCAGTTTTAGCCATAGAAATAGCCGCTTTTGCGATGTTTCCAGTATACCATATTTCGGGTGTTTTTAACGCACTTCGTAGCCCTTCGCCGTAAGCCCGGCGATGATGTGTTCCATAACGCCATTCACCTCCTCATCGGTCAGCGTGCGCTCCATGGACTGGAAAACGAGGCGGAAAGCGTAGGAGACCCTTCCCTCTTTCGAAAACTGATCGAATTGGTCGAGCCGGATAAGGAGCGTGCCGGCATGCGCGCGGATAGCGTCTCGTATCTCATCCGCGTGCGCCGCTTCCGGCACCCAGAGCGCGATATCGCGCGTAATGAACGGGTAGACAGAGAACGGCGTATACGCGCTAAGTTGATAGCGTTTCGGCAGATAGTCTTTCCCGTACTCTTCAAGCTTTGCGACGGAGAGATTGTCAACGAGTGCGGAGTGTTCGCCCCACGCGCTCACCCGCTCGGTCATCCGCAATTCAAGATACTCTCCTTCTTTCGGGAACACCGTTCCCACTTCAAAAAGCTTTACCGCGCGCTTCGGCGGGAGCACGAGCGGAGCATAGTGTTGTGCACGAGCGAGCGCATCGCGCAAATTCTCTTCAAGCGAGGTACGCAGTGCGGGCTTTGTTTTGTCCATCGGGTTTGCGAGCACTATATCGCCCTTGGGAGCAAATGATTGTGTCGAGACTTCGGTAAATCCCTGTTCAACGAGCATATCTTTCATCCGCTCGATACCGCGGAAGCGCGCCTGCTCCGGCGCCGCAGGAAATGGCGGGAGTTCGGCCGCCAAAATCCGCTCATAACCGAGAATGCGCCCGACCTCCTCCGCAATGTCTTCGGGAATCGTAATATCGGTGCGCGGCAGGGGAGCGGCTACGCGGTATATGTCCCCGTTCTTTTTGACACGGAAGCGAAGCCGTCGGAAGACATCCTCGATATCCGCTTCCGAAAAATGCGCACCGAGGATCGCGTTGATGCGCGCACGCGATACCTCTACCGTCGTGTCTGAAAAGACGTTGTCGGGTTCGCTCGCAAGCGGCAGGTCAAGAATTGCCGAGAGTTCCGCCGCGATTCCCGCTACGGAAGAACAATCGGCGGCGCGGTTCGGGAGGACTTTTATGTCGAGGACCTCTCCGGCAACCTCTTCGATTTCAAAACAGTGGAACGTGAATGCATCGGCGATATCCGCCGCGCTCGGAAGCGGATCCTTAAAATGACTTTGCAGTTCGGTGCGGGAGATTTTCATGCGATTTTCTCGTCGAACCCATAGAGGAAACGGATGTCGCCCGAATAGAACAAGCGGATATCCGGTATCCCGTATTTCACCATGAGAAGGCGTTCAATCCCGCCGCCAAAGGCAAAACCGCCGATTTTCTCCGGATCCAGACCGGCACTTCTGATGACGTTCGGATGGAACATGCC
>JAJYCP010000014.1 GCA_021778295.1 bacterium | reverse complement strand
GGCAACCCGCTTGCGCCCCATCGTGCTCACGACCATCACCACCGTCATCGGCATGATCCCGCTGTCGCTGAGCAATCCGACGTGGGGACCGCTTGCTTTCAGCATCATGTTCGGACTTTCCTTTGCTATCGTCCTCACCCTCATACTCGTGCCGGTCTTGTTCTACCGTGCTCCTCACAAGACGCAGGCAACGTCTGTGTAAATTACATTCTTAAAATCCGCGCAGGGCTCTCCTTGGAGATTATTTAATCTTCTGCAGTGTAGCCAGGAAACCAATCTCCTTTGAAGTTGATTTCCGGCACGCCCATCCCTTTAAGCATATTGTTGAGTGCATTTACCATCGGTTCCGGACCGGAAATGTAGAAGACGGGCTTTTGCAGCTCGGGTGCTGCTTTGCGGATCGCCGTTTCGTCTATGCGGCCACCAACTATGTAGACAATTTTCAGGTGGGGATTGTTTGCGTCCAGAGCGTCTAATTCTTCTTTGTAGGGAATATATTCGTCGCGATTGGAATACAGAAGAGTTGCGTGGATCTTTTTGCCGGCATGTTCAAGTTCTTTCAAAATGGAGCGGAACGGGGTGATACCGATGCCGCCTGCGATGAAAACATATTCTGCATCCATGTTTTCGACGAGGAAGTCGCCATCGACGTCTGATACCTCGATCGCTTCGCCGATCTTGAGTCCCTTGAGCGCCTTTTTGAAGGAACTCTCGTTCTTTTCAGCGAAGCGCGTCGTGAGCATAACGTGTCCCTCGGATGGAGCCGACGCAACGGTGAACCAACGGTCAGAACCACGGTCATCCGTTGGTTCGTGGTGGAGAACGTAGTGGAGAAACTGTCCGGCTTTCCAGAAAAGCTGCTCCTTCGGCTCGAAGATGAACGACTCGACGCCGGGAACCTCAGGTTTTCTGTCTTTCAAAATAAGTCTCATAGATCTTATTATACCGCCTTGATAATGCTTCGGACCAACGCATCGTCTGTAGCGGGTCTACAGTAAACGGTACGGCCTCTTTCTGGCTACGGAGGTTTAACCTCCGTAGCTCGACGAACCGTCCGCAGTGCCTTATATTTTCGTTGCCTGATTTTTGGTAGCTTAGTTCGAATTCCCAATAGACTTGGCTATTTAGTCTTCATTAGCGCATATGCTTGCCGTTGCGAATACAGTGCGAAGATGCCGGTCGGACTCGAGGCGTTGACGGGCTTGAGAACGGTGGTCGCATACGCAAACTGAAACGCGTCGAGTGCGTGCAGCGTGCGATTGACGAAATACACGGTCTCATGGCCGGGCGAGCCGGGACCGCTTTCGGCGAGCGGAAATCCTTCACAATTAAGGAATTTCTGAAGCGCCCGCACATCTGGCCCTTGCGAACCATACCTGAGCCAGCGCGTGAAGTGGTAGGCCGGACAGGAGGGGGGAGTCGTGGTCGTTGAGACTGATCCGACCGTATTTTCTCGGCCGAGATATTTTTGTTGCTGACCCTTACACTCCGCGCTCACAACGAAGGAAACTCCCGGCAACGGATTACTCGCGCAATAGCCCGGCGGAATCACGCCGCCAGAGGACGCAGTGGTGGAAGTGGAGGAAGTGGTGGAGGAAGTAGGCGTCCCGAATATGGCAAAGATAGAGAAGCTCGGCGCGGTACATGTGATGGTATCCGCGGCGGTATCAACCGAACAATCGTTGAGTTGCAGCCATGCGCCGTTGTGGTAGTGGTACATGGTGAGTGAACTTGGGTTGAGACCCGCCACATCTGCGGACGTGTAGTGGTATGTGATGGTGACCGCGTGATCGAATGAAGCAAGCACGGTGGTGTTATCAATGAGCGCAGTGACGTTGAAGACGATGTTCGCCGCGCTTGAGAGCGAGCTTGACGGCGTGCCAATGGAATCGAGCACCGGGGTCGATGGCAGTCCGTCTATTTGAATGACGACCGTGGAAGATGTCGCGGTGAAGTTGGCGGGAGTAACGGCCGTGAGCGTTTCTTTTCCGTCGGCGAGTGTCGTGGTGGCAATAGCGTTCACCGTGACGACCGTCGAGGTCGCCGCCGTAGGCGTCACACCGCCCGGGCATCCGGATGTGAAGAATTTGTACGCAGTGGAAGTTGCATAATTGCCCGCTGCGTCCGCCGAAATGACTTTGTAGTTGTACCAATCGCACGACAACAATCCTGGAATCGATACTGAGTGGCTCGTCACCCGCGTACCGGTATCGGTTTCGGCGGTCGAGGACGCGTACGAAGTATCGGCGGAATACGCGACCTGCGAGGAAGCTAATTCGTCGGTGTTCCATGTTACCGTCGCGTTGGTGCTGCCGGTAGACGAGGCGACCGAGGAGATAACGGGCGCGATCGTGTCCAGCTGGAATGCTGCTCCGCTCGAAGTCGCGGCTGTAAAGCCGGACGCCACCAGGTAACTGTTTATCGTCCTGACTTGCCAGTAGTAGCTGCCGTCCGACAGGGTTTGCCCGCTACTGCCGGTTGTATAACTGCCACTGCCAGTATTTTGTCCGACCGTAAAGCTAGCGCTCCCTGTTGAACCAAAAGCGGACGTATAATCTGTCACCGGATTTGAATAGTTGGTGCTCGTACTCACCTTAACTTCGTACTGCACATTCGGCGTCGGCGTATTCGGATCGCTTTGCGAGAACGTAAATGTCGGCTGGTTGTTGTTGGTATATCCGTCGTTCGTAACAGACGCGGGACCGGGCGAGGTCGGGGCGTTAGGCGCGAGAGCTCCATACACTGTCGTGTAGTAAACGGTCGCGACAACCCCAGAGCCTACACCGTTCGTCGTCCCCCCGATTACGTAGAGATTTCCGTTATACGCTACGGATGATTCGGCGTAAATATTTTCTGGGATGGGAGTTTGCGTGGTCCAGGTCCCAAGGACGCCATTTGGGTTGAGCGGAGCGGAATAGACGACGTCGGTTGGGGTGTTCGCGGAACTAGTATCACCGCCGGCGGTGAAAATATACCCATTTTGCACTGCAGACGCCTGCGCATAGACTCCTTGAGGCGGGACGTTGTTTTGCGAAGTGAACGTGCCGATAGTGCCATTCGCGCCGAGCGGCGCCGTATAGGCGAGGTTTTGATAACAAGTGCCGCCGTCGTTGACCGTGGTGCAATTCTGGCCGGTAATGTAATACAGATAGCCGCCGAACACCGTGGTCGCCGCACCATCCGCGTAGACCGGAAGGGTTTGGCTTAGTGTATTCCACGTGCCAAGAGATCCGTTGGAGTTTATTTGCGCGGTGTATATCGTGTGCTGTAGATAGTCGGCATTATTTCCCCCAAGAAGATATACATAACCGTCATATATGACAGGGTTACTCTCTGTGAGATTCTGCGGCAGTGAGGGCTCCGCCGTCCATGTGCCGATGGAACCGTCAGCGTTAATCGGCGCCGCATACACGAGGTCATTCCAACCGGAATCTACGCTGGGCTGGTATGTGGCGCTTCTGCCGCCAAAAGAATACAAGTAGCCGTTATAGGCCAACACGCTATTTGCGCTCTCATCATAAGGAAGGTTGCTGGAACCGGTCGTCGTCGTCCAGCTTCCGAGCGTGCCATCGGTATTAATTTTTGCGTACTCGATGGTGTTTACGCCGCCTCCGACAACGTACACATAGCCGTTGTACTCTGCGGTACCCGTACTTTCCAACCCCTGCGGTAACGACGTCGTTGTGGTCCAGGTGCTGATCGACCCCGGTGTGCCGGCAAATGCCTTGCTTGGAGCGAGAGCAGATGTGCACAATACAACCGCCAAGGTAATTATCACGAATCGGAACGACTGCCCTCGGTTTTTCTCTTTGCCTTCTTCCGCCTTAGCCGCAACTGATTCGAATTCACGCCTTCCTCCCAGTTTACCGGGATTGCGCCGCATGCCTGTAACGCTCATACCTGCTTACTATACCTCAGCTGTGGACGCTCGGCCGAGCCACCCACATCACATCGGAGCCATATGCACTAGCACGCCTCCTATACTTTTTGTCTGA
Source organism: bacterium (assembly GCA_021778295.1). Lineage (GTDB taxonomy): Bacteria > Patescibacteriota > Minisyncoccia > Phycocordibacterales > Phycocordibacteraceae > C7867-001. The sequence continues at coordinate 5,962 of JAJYCP010000014.1, read as the reverse complement.
GGGCAGAGGCGGAGAGATTCGGTCACGCATAATTTCCTGCTAGAAATTTACGCTACCCCGTCTCGCGCTACCGCGCTCCGACCTTCGAATCTCCCGAATCTCTTGCAATGATGCTTCACTCAGCCAGCTCCCAGCTGGCTTCGCGAATCATTGCGGAGAGAGTGGGATTCGAACCCACGAGGAGCTTTCGCCCCTGCCGCCTTTCCAAGGCGGTGCTTTCGGCCACTCAGCCACCTCTCCATTTTTTGTATACAGACCTGATCCGAACATTTGAAGAACCGAATATTCTTAAATATCGTTCAACTGCATCTTTTCGATAGACATAAATATCTGTCCCTCTAAGGTTAACATGGGGCATAATACCAGATTTTTGTAGTATCGCAGCTACCTGATCAATTAACTCTGGAGACCGGCTTGAGAAGGTCAGCCCTATATTTTTGTACACTTTTCCGGCGACAGTGTGAGTATGAATGAACATGCATCCATCGGTATCTACCAATCCCCGCACGCATGCATATCCATACTTCTTGTTACGCAGTATCCATGTAGGTATGCTGATGCCCGCGCGCAACTTGTTCCCTCTAGGTAGTCCCTCATAGACCAGAAAATCTACTAGAGAAATTCCATTGACGAGAATTCTTAGCGCGTTCTTCGTTTTATATACAAAACTCTTGGCGGTAGTCCAAAAAGGAATTTTATAAGTTCTTTTATATAACGACTATACTCACGATCCTTCGTCGCATTGAGCGTTATAGTCGCTTGCCATGGATTATTGATTCCTCCATCGCCGAGCATTATCCCGAAAAACTCGGCGAGATGGATTGAGTGCTTAGGGAGGAGAATTTTCTTCCTGTGACTTTTCTTCGGATACTGCAAGAACGCTACGCTTGCCATCTGTCCATTTTAGCACTGATCTAGTTCTATTTTATGCTTTTGTACTAGACCACTATGCGACGCCTCCTGCTTCGGGACCTTGTGAAGGGCCCGTATGCGTCTTGTTATAGCACCGGATGCTTTTATTTTCCAAGCAGAGCCTGGATTCTTTCTTGAATCGGCGGATGCGTGGAGAACATGCGCTCAATCCAGCCAGAACTGCCGCCGGACTTCGCCCCGAAAGGATCGCCGATGAAGAGATGCGCGGTCGCAAGATTCGCGCTTTGCATCGGCGCGGTGTAACCGCCTATTTTCTGCAGCGCGGAAGCGAGACCTTCGGGGTACCGCGTGAGCAGGACACCCGAAGCATCCGCAAGATACTCGCGCCGCCGCGAGACGGCGAGTTCGATAAGTTTCGCAGCGAGCGGCGCAAGTACGATGCCGACGACGGCAACGATCATGAGGACTGCATTCCCATTAGAGTCGCGGCGACCGCCTCCCCAGAAAGAAATACGCAGAAAGATGTTCGCGATGATGGCAACGAAACCCGCGAGCACGACCGCGATTGTCATGAGAAGCATATCGCGATTTTTAATGTGCGAGAGTTCATGACCGATAACGCCTTCGAGTTCCGGACGCGTCATCATCGCGAGGAGTCCGGTCGTCGCACAGACAACCGCATGTTTCTCGTCGCGACCGGTTGCAAACGCGTTCGGCGCGGGGTCGTCGATTACGTAGAGCTTCGGCTTCGGGAGCCCCGCTGTGATCGCAAGATTCTCGGTGACGGTATAGAAATCAAAAAATTCCTCGCGGGTCGCGGGTCGCGCATGGTTCAGAGAGAGCACCAGCTTGTCCGAAGCCCAGTACGCATAAAAGTTCGTTGCGAGAGCGATGATAACCGCGACGAAAAGGATGAACGGATTTCCGTAGTACCAGGAAACAGCGTATCCGATCGCAATGACGACGACTAAAAACCCGAGCACCAGTGCCCACGTCCGGCGGATATTTGCAGTGCGTTCGGCGTAGAGGTTCATTCTTTTCCGGTTACTATGACCCGATTCCGGCCGGCTCGTTTTGCTTCATACAGGGCCTTGTCGGCTTTTTCATATAAATCTTTCGCGGACTGCGAGCTCTTCGACGAAGAGACGCCGAAGCTGGCGGTCACCTGCAGTCTCGGATGTTTTTCGAATTCCATCTGCGAAATTTTCATGCGGAAATTCTCCGCGTCGCGCGCGGCGACTGATTCGTCGGCGCCATGCATGAGCACGACGAATTCTTCTCCGCCGACGCGCGCTACGATGTCCGTCTCGCGTACGGAATCCATGAGAAACGCGGACACTTTTCGCAGCACTTCGTCTCCGGCCGGGTGGCCATAGGTATCGTTGATCTGTTTGAAGTGGTCAAGGTCGACAAAAATCAGAGAAACTTCTTTGAGCCGTTCCGTGGTTGCACGGTGCTCCTCCGTTTCTCCGCGAATGATTTTGAGAGAGCGCTCGAGTTCGCTTTCAAAAACGCCGCGATTGTTCGTGCCGGTAAGCTGATCGATGCCGAGCTGGCTTTCCAAGTGCTTGATGCGCTCCTTGAGAAGCGTATTCTCACTCTCGAGCTGTTCCATTCTTTGCCTCGAGGCCTCTTTCTCGCTTTCGGGAGTCTCGACGCTGCCCTGGACACCCCGCCTTCGATGTGCGGATTCCATGGAGTCGGAATTAGAATTGCACTTTCACCGGCTCAGACGCCGCCGCATCGTTTGCGGAAAGCTCAAAAAGCTCCATCGGTTTGAATCCGAAAGAAGAAGCGATGAGATTGACGGGAAATGACTGCTCGGCGGTGTTGAGCGACATAACAGTCGTGTTATAGAAACGCCGCGCCGCTTGGATCTTGTCCTCGGTGTCGGAGAGTTCCCTCTGGAGCTGCAGGAAGTTTTCGTTCGCCTTGAGTTCCGGATAGTTTTCCGCGACGGCAAAAAGCGATTTCAGCGTGCCCGCGAGCGCATTCTCGGCGGCAGCTTTGTCTGCGGTACCGGAAGCGCTCATCGCTCTCGTACGCGCTTCAGTAACGTCCTCAAACGTGGTCTTTTCGTGCGCGGCATAGCCTTTCACGGACTCGACGAGATTGGGAATGAGGTCGTAGCGGCGCTTGAGCTGCACGTTGATGTCGGCCCACGCCTCTTTCGCACGGTTGGTAAGCGCGACGAGACTGTTGTAAGAGAAAACTGCCCAGAGCACGATAACCGCGAGAATGATAAGGATTATGACAGTGATAGACATACCGGGGATTATACCACGGGATATCTTTTACTTGAATCGGCCAGAATGCCCCGTCAGCTCTGCTGCGGGGACGGGGCGGCTTGTTTTATCGCAGGAGTAAGAGATACGCGCCCATGGGCGCGCACCAGACGAACCAATCGGTAACGGCTTTTGCCCAGTGCTGACGATACCGCCTCCGTTGGAAAAAGAATTCCTGATAGGAAATCGAAACGGTCGCGAGGAGGAGCACGATGACGAGTGCGGCGCGGCTCCCGAGAAAATCGAGCGCGAACAGGGTTGCCACATATATGAGAAGGAGCGATCCGGCGAGGTGAAAGACCTGCCGATAGGCGGCAAGTTTGTACCCGTAGCGTCCGATGCCGTACTTTCTCTGATAACGCCTGACAGCCGCGTTATAGGAACGGATGCCGCGCACCCACTCCCCCGCTATGTTCGTCTTGAACGGATACACGGTATCAGGGAATACCACGAACGCGTGGTAGAGATCGCCTATGCGTCCCTTCTTCATACGTCCTAGTATACTACGGGAATGAATCCCGAAGACGCTGTTGGTCTGCAATTCACGCGCTTGAGGAGCGATCAGAAACGCGCGCTCGCGAAACTCGGCATACAGAGCGTTCGCGATTTGCTTTACCACTTCCCTGCGCGTTACGAAAATGCGGGCGCGACCGGCACTATCGCTGCGGTTACAGCCGGCGAGGAAGTAACGCTCTACGGAACCGTGCGGAAACCCGACATACGCAAGACATGGAAAAGCAGGCGGCCGATCGCCGAAGCGTGGCTTGAGGATGCATCGGGAAAAATAAAGATGATGTGGTTCAGTCAGCCCTATATCGCAAAAACCCTGCACGACGGCATGCAGGTGAAAGTAACGGGGCGCGTGGCGGGTGCCGGCACAAAAACATATCTCGCAAACCCGGGAATCAACACATCGCCCGTCGCTCCGGAAGAAATCCACGACTCGTTATTCGCGAAGGGCGCCGCAGTTCCCGTCGAACTCTACCCGGTATATCCGGAAAGCCAGGGCATCTCCTCGCTCTGGCTGCATCATGCGCTGCGGCGCGTGTTCGAGACGCACGTGCACGAGCGCATGGAGGACCCGATTCCCCAGGAAATCCTCGCGCGCTATAACCTGCCCACGCTCGCTTCCGCGCTTGTGTTCATCCATGCGCCGCGGCGGCTTGAGGATGCGATGGCGGCGCGCAAGCGTTTCGCTTTTGAGGAAGTTTTTGCGCTTCAGACGCTGCTTCAGAAACGACGTCATGCGCTCTCTCAGGAGCGCGCGCTTCGGGTGCACGTCGATCGCAGCGCGCTTGCGAGCTTCGTCGCGTCATTTCCTTTCCCGATAACGGGTGCGCAGACGCGCGCAATCGATGCTATCACCCGCGACTTCGAAAAAACGCATCCGATGTTGCGTCTTCTTGAAGGCGATGTGGGGAGCGGAAAAACCGCTGTTGCAGCGGCCACCGCATATCTTGTCGCGACTTCTCTTCCGGAAGGACGCATCGCCGGCACGCTCCAGGTCGCGTATCTTTGCCCGACCGAAATCCTCGCCAAGCAGCACTTCTCCACGTTCGTCTCCTACTTCAAAGACCATCCCATCCCCATCGGTCTCATCACCGGAAGCGAGTGCCGGAAATTCCCTTCGCGGGTGCGGTACGAGGAATCAGCGAAACTCTCCAAAGCGGCATTCAAAAAGATGGTGAGCAACGGCGAGATACCCATCGTCATCGGCACGCATGCGCTCATCGAGAAATCGCTCGCGTTTAAGCATCTCTCGTACGCCATCATCGACGAACAGCACCGCTTCGGCACCATGCATCGGCAAAAACTCGTAACCAAAGACACGCTTGCGCCGCATTTGCTCTCGATGACTGCGACGCCGATTCCGCGCACACTCGCACTCACCATTTACGGCGATCTCGACCTCACGCTGCTCGACGAGATGCCGGTAGGAAGAAAGCCGATCGTGACCGAGGTGCTCGCTCCCGAGAAACGCGAGAACGCCTATGCGCGCGTACGCGAAGAGCTCGAAAAAGGCCGTCAAGCGTATGTCATTTGTCCGCGCATTGACGAACCCGATCCGGCAAAAGAACTCGCGCTTCAAGCAAAATCCGTGAAAGCGGAAGCCGCGCGCCTGAAAAAAGAAGTGTTCCCCGACGCGACCATCGACATACTCCACAGCCGGATGCGGCCGACGGAAAAGGAAGAGACGATGAAGAAATTTGAGAGCGGCGAGACGCAGATACTCGTCGCAACGTCGGTTGTCGAAGTGGGGGTGAACGTTCCGAACGCTACCATCATTCTCATCGAGGGCGCCGAACGCTTTGGGTTGGCACAGCTCCACCAGCTGCGCGGGCGCGTTATCCGCTCCACGTATCAATCGTACTGTTTCGCACTGCCGGAATCGTCCGGGCAACATACGAAAGACCGCCTCAAGGCCTTCACAAGCGCAAAAAACGGCTTTGAGCTCGCCGAATACGACCTCGCGCTTCGCGGCGCCGGCGAGCTTGCGGGCGGGAAGCAGTGGGGCGTCTCGGACATTGCGATGGAGGCGCTCAAAAACATCAAGCTCGTGGAAGCGGCGCGCGCCGAAGCGGTACAGCTCATTGCGAAAGACCCGACGCTAAAAAATCATTCCGCGCTCGCGCTCCGCGCTCGCGCGGCCGGCGAAGAGATGCATCTGGAGTAGTGTGCGCCCTGCGGAGAGAGAGGCGCGGGTTTGCGAGGTCTGGAATAGAACACAATTGAGCAAGCAATTTTGAAACGGAAACGGATACCTTGAGTTTAATTTTAGAAAAAGTGAAAACCCCTTGTGGAAT
>JAJYCP010000013.1 GCA_021778295.1 bacterium | reverse complement strand
GGATGATGAGGCCGCTTGAGTCTTTGTCGAGGCGGCCCACCGGAAAGACATCCAAAGGAACGCTCTGTTTGATACTCTTTTCGCCCATCTGGGGCGAGTGGGTGATGACGCCAACGGGTTTGTTATAGGCGAAATAGACATGCTTTTTTTGCGGACCGTCGTTGCGGAGCTCGACCGTGTCGCCTTTGTACACTTTGTCGCCGAGCACGGCAGTACGGCCGTTGATCAGCACCTTCTTCTTGGCGATGAGTTCGTCCACTCCTCTGCGCGTGGCAACGCCGCCTTGCGCCAGATATTTATTTATGCGCATCGGGTACGCATCGGCTGCGTCGGCGGAGGGTGCGGGCATATCAGCGCACTATAGCCTGTTTTTCCCTTTTTCCGGAAGTGCGTTATGGTGCACTCAATGAATCGGGAAGAAAGCATCATCCGCTTCGAAAAGGTCTCGTTTGAATACGGCCACAACAAGCCGATCCTCGATGAGGTTGATTTTCCCGTGCGGCGCGGGATGAAGATGGCGGTCATGGGCCAGAACGGCGCGGGGAAGTCGACGTTGTTTGCGCTCATGTCCGGAGAACTGAAACCGGAATCCGGAGACATACACGTGGCGCGGGGCGTAACGATAGCGACGGCGCCGCAGGTCATCCCGCGCGACGAGCTCACGCTCACGGTGCGCGAATTCTTCCAGAAACGCTTTTCCAAGGCGGTGTATGACATTGACCCGCGCATCGATGCGGTGCTCGAAGTGGTGAACTTGCATCACCACGCTAAATTACACGACCGCATCGTGAAGAGTTTTTCCGGCGGGCAGCAGGCGCGCCTCCTCCTCGCTTCGGCGCTTATCCAGAACCCCGACCTCTTGCTCCTCGACGAGCCGACGAACAACCTCGACACTGCCGGCATCGAACACCTCACGGCATTTCTCGTCGAGTATCCCTCGACATGCATCGTCATTTCGCACGACGCAGAGTTTTTGAACGCATTCACCACCGGCGTGCTCTATCTCGATGTCTTTACCCGCAAGGTCGAGCAGTACCCGGGGAATTATCACGACGTGCAACGCGATATTCTCATGCGCATCGAGAAAGAGAACAGGAAAAACGCGCAGCTCGAGAAAAAGATCCAGGACAATAAAGACAAAGCGAACTTCTTTGCGCAGAAGGGCGGGAAGATGCGGCTCGTGGCGAAGAAGATGCGCACCGAGGTGGAAGAAATGGAGGAAGCGAAAGTCGATGTGCGCAAGGAAGACCGGACCATCCGGCCCTTCACCATCCCCGCGCAGGAAGAGCTCGGCGGCGTCATCCTCTCGCTTTCCTCCTATACCGTCCTCAAAGGCAGGAAGCCCGTGGAGAAGAAAGCGAACATTGCTCTCAGAAAGAACAACCATCTTCTTTTGCGCGGGCCAAACGGCATCGGCAAGAGCACGCTCCTCGAGGCGATCGCCCGCGCCGTCGCTCCCGGCGCACGCATCGCCGAGGGGGTGAAAGTCGGTTACTACCGTCAGGATTTCTCAACGCTCGATTTCGATCAGACGGTATTCGACGCACTCATGCAGGCCATGGGGAAGCCGGATGAACAGCGCTTGCGCGCAATCGCCGCAGGATTCCTGCTCACTGCGGACGTCATCCACACGAAAATCGGCAATCTTTCCGAAGGGCAGAAAGGACTGGTCGCTTTCGCTTCGCTCGTTCTCGAGCGGCCCGGGCTCCTCATACTTGATGAGCCGACAAACCACATAAACTTCCGGCACCTGCCCGTCATCGCCACGGCGCTTGACGCCTATGCCGGTGCGATGATCCTTGTCTCGCACGTGAGCGAATTCGTCTCACAGATCCGTATTGACGACATTCTCGACCTCGAGAAGTGATTTCCTCTCCAGGAGAATCAAGACGATTGCAGGAAGTCTTTTACAAAGAAGACGGAACGGTGCGCTATAGTAAGGGGACGTATGGAACACCGGGAGTTCGAAAAGGAAGTAGAAGAAGCGTTCGAGGCGCCGGCGAAGTTTTTGGAGGAGGGCGTCATTTTGTTCAAAGAAGGGGAGAAAGTATTGGTCAGTAAAACCCCGCTCAAGCGGGCGGAGGAGTATTGGGATACGCTCGGTCCCGGACTCACGACCGGTGCCGCCGACGACGACCCTTCCGGCATCGCCACCTATTCGCAGGCGGGCGCGCAGTACGGCCCCCAGCTCATCTGGCTCGCGCTCTTCACGTATCCCTTCATGGCCGCGGTACAGGAAATGTGCGCGCGCATCGGACTCGTCTCGGGCCAGGGTCTCGCTGCAAATATCCGGCGGCACTATTCCCCGCGCGCGCTCTACCTGGTGACGGCGCTTTTATTCTTCGCCAATACGCTCAATATCGCCGCCGATCTCGGTGCGATGGCTGCGGGAACGCGCCTTCTGCTCCCGAGCGTCGCATTCGAGCTGCTCGTCATCTTTTTCGCGTTGGTGAGCCTGGCACTCCAGATATTTACCACCTACGCGCGCTACGCGAAGTACCTGAAGTATCTGACGCTCGCACTGCTTTCCTACGTCGTCGTCGCGTTCGTCGTGCACCTCAATTGGAGCGATATCCTCTACCATACGCTTGTCCCCTCGCTGACCTTCTCCAAGAATCAGATATTTCTGGTCGCTGCGATCCTTGGAACAACGATTTCTCCCTACCTTTTTTTCTGGCAGACGTCCCAGGAAGTTGAGGAGGAAATACGGCGCGGCGAAACCACCGTTAAAGAACGGCGGTCACAAATAAGCGAGCCTTCCGTGCGCAGCATGCGCATCGATGTGTGGAGCGGAATGGCTTTCTCGAACCTCATCACGTTCTTCATTTTCGCCGCATGCGCCGGCACGCTCTATGCGCACGGCATAACGAATATCGCTACGGCAGATCAAGCGGCGCTCGCGCTGCGGCCGTTCGGGCAGTTTGCGTTTCTGCTCTTTGCGCTTGGCATCGTGGGGACCGGACTTCTCGCAGTGCCGGTGCTTGCGGGCTCGACCGCCTATGCAATCAGTGAAAGTTTCGGATGGAAGTACGGCCTCTACCGAAAATTAAAACAGGCATACGCATTTTACGGCGTCATCATCGTCTCCATGCTCCTTGGCATTGCCGCGAACTTCGCGCATCTCGATCCGATAAAAGGACTCATCTACGCCGCAGTCGGGAACGGCATCATCGCGCCGGTCATTCTCTTTTTCGTCGTGCGTCTCTCGGGCAACAGGCGCATTATGGGCGCACACGCGAACCGTCCGTTCATTTCTTTCCTCGGTTGGGTGACCATCGCCGCGATGGCTCTCTCGGGTATCGCCGCCATCCTCACCCTATGGTGAGGATGGCGGACGCTGATGAAATTGGGAAAGTTACGCTCTTCGCCTCCGACTTCGCGTCCTGTATGACCGGTTCGCAACTCATCGGCGACGGGGGTACACTGCCCATATGAAAAGTTATTTCTGGACCGCCGTTTTCCTCATTCTCGTCGCGGCGGCGGTGTACGTGCTCGTAGCATGGAGGCCGGCGCAGCAGGGTGCTCCCGGGGCCGTCCCATCGTCCGTCACGTTCTACTGCGGCGCTGGCAATTCATTCAAAGCAACTTTCGCGACGAGTTCGGCCACGCTCTTCTTCCCGGGCGGGGAGTCCTATACGCTCCCGCAGACCCTCTCGGGCTCGGGCATCCGCTACGAAGCGACCACGAGCAGTGCGAACCTCCTCTTCACTAGCGAGGGTGACACGGGTTCGTTCACGAACTCCGCATCCACGACCGACTTCCGTTACCGCACCTGTATGGCGGCGAACGTCGCGCCGTCGAACACCTCGGGCTACGATACCTACACCAACCTCGGCAAAACGTTCACCTTCACCTTCCCGACGAATTTCTCCGCCGCCGGTACCGAGCCGGGCTACGGCCCCGGCTGGTCCGTTGCCGCGACGACGACCGGAATGGTGCTCGCGAAAATCGCCGTGCCGATGAACTTCGAGCCCGGCACGAATTTCGGCGGGGCATGGTTCACCGTCGGCACGAGCGCCGATCCATCGGCGGTTGCCACGTGCCTCATGAATCCCATGAGCAATCAAAGCACGGCGGCTCAGGTAATGCTCGGCGGCATACCCTTTACGGAACTCAAGTTTTCGGGCGCTGCCGCCGGCAACCGCTACGACACGACGAGCTATCGCACTGTGCGCAACAACCAGTGCTACGCGGTTGAATACACCATCCACTACGGCGTATTCGAGAACTATCCCGCCGGCGCAGTGAAGAAATTTAACGAGGTGAAAGTGCAAAACGCGCTCGACAAAGTTGCACGAAGCTTCCGGTTCCTTCCGTAGCCGCTAAGAGCGGTCGGCACCTTGCACCGGCCGTATTTTGTTGTATATTGAATGCATTGGCCCGCGCGGCCATTTTTATTTCCATGGAAATCAGAAATATCGCCATCATTGCGCACGTCGACCACGGCAAGACGGCTCTCACCGACGCTATCCTCAAACAGACAGGAGCGGCGGCAGAAGGGACGACGATGGACTCCAATGCGCTCGAGCTTGAGCGCGGCATTACCATTTACGCCAAAAATGCGGCGGTCGAGTACAAAGGCACAAAAATCAACATCGTTGACACACCCGGCCACGCAGACTTCGGCAGCGAAGTCGAACGCGTCCTGCGTTCCATCGATTCGGTATTGCTCGTGGTGGACGCCCAGGAAGGTCCGATGCCGCAGACGCGCTTCGTGCTGAAGAAGTCGCTTGAGCTTGGACTAAAACCGATCGTCGTGCTCAATAAGATCGACAAACCGGCGGCACATCCGGCCCGCTCCGAGGAGCAGGTACTCGAGCTTTTTCTCGAACTCGGCGCTTCGGACGAACAGTCCGATTTTCCGGTCATCTATTCGATCGGGCGCGAAGGCATTGCCATTAAAAATCTCAACGACGAGCGCAAAGATCTCACGCCGTTGCTCGATCTCATTCTTGAGAAAGTCCCGCCGGCAAATGCCACCGCTTCCGCCACGGCGCCCCTGTTGCTGCAGCCGTTCAATCTCGCCTATGACAATTTTCTCGGCCGGCTCGCAGTCGGGCGCATCTATGCGGGTACGGTCCGCCCGAATCAGGCTGTTTTCATAAAGAAACCGGATGGCCAAACGCGCACCGGCCGTACGACCAAAGTTTTTACGTTCAAAGGACTCGAGCGCATTGAAGCGGCCGAGGCGAGCGCCGGAGACATCGCGCTTATCGCGGGCCTCCCCGACATCTACATCGGCGAAACGGTGACAACCGACGAACAGGCGGCGACACTGCCGGCAATCGCGGTGGATGAGCCGACGATCATGCTGAATTTTCTCGTCAATAATTCCCCGTTTGCCGGACGCGAAGGGAAGTACGTGACGAGCCGTCAAATCCGCGACCGTCTCGAGAAAGAGCTCGAGGTGAACGTCGGTCTCAAGGTCGATTTTTCCAGTTCGGACGTATTCCGCGTCTCCGGTCGCGGCGAGCTCCATATCGCAGTGCTACTCGAGAACATGCGCCGCGAGGGCTACGAGCTCCAGGTCTCGCAGCCGCAGGTCATCATCCGCGAGGAGAACGGCGTGAAGCTTGAGCCTTTCGAGGAAGTCATCATCGATACGCCGTCGGAATTCCAGGGCGCCATCATCGAAAAGCTTGGCCCGCGCGCTTTCGTACTTCAGAATCTGGTCCAGCACGGGAACATAGCGCGCCTCACGTTCGAGGGCCCGACACGCGGCCTTCTCGGCTACAAGAACGCGTTCATCATCGATACGCGCGGCGAAGGAATCCTTTCCTCTCGCGTCATTGGCTTCAAGCCGTATGCCGGCGAGATCAAAAAGCGCATTGTCGGCTCGATGATCTCGATGGCGTCCGGGAAAGCCCTCGGCTACTCGCTCTGGAACCTTCAAGACCGCGGGCAGCTCTACATAAAGCCGGCAACCGAAGTGTACGAGGGCATGGTCATCGGTAACACCGCCAAGGGCGAAGAGATGATGGCGAACCCGACGAAAGGGAAGAATCAGTCGAACGTCCGTTCTTCCGGTACCGACGAAGCCATAGTCCTGGTGCCGACATTCGATCTCACTATCGAACGCGGGCTCGAGATCATGACCGATGATGAGTATTTGGAAATCACGCCCCAAAGCGTCCGTCTGCGCAAGCAATTTCTTACCGAGAACGATCGTGCAAAAGCGCGCCGCTAGGAAATAAAAAAGACCGAGCCACTGCATGCGCTCGGCCAAGGCCTCCACCGCGGAGAATATGGTGAAAGAGAGTAAAGACCTGCGTTTAGGATATCACATCCAAGGCCATTGGCAACAGTGGCTCCGCTATGCATTGCAGCGCCCGCCACAAACGTAAAAATCGCCTGATGGCGATTTTTACGTGTGGCGCCGCGTTGAGCTGCAGTTTTTGCGTATTTTAGTGGAGGTGCGGGGAATCGAACCCCGGTCCGAATCCGGCCAAGAAAGCGAGTCTACGACGCATAGTCAGCGTTAGTGTCTACGGCAGGATGCGAGGAACGCAGACGAAACCATTCCTGCCCGATCCCTTATTTAGATGTGCTCTTCGGGAAGAGAGCCATCGATTCCGCAGATAATTCCACCCCGGCCTCCGGCTGTAGAAACCCGAGAGATGGGATGTCGCGCAGGCGAAGAGCCGTTAGGCTGCCGCGTACGCGAACGCAAAGTCATGCGTACCGAAATACGGAGACTTCACGCTTGCAAGAGTGTTCTTGGCAAGTTTGGTTGCTCGTTGGATTTGGAGTGTCATACGAGCGTGCACTGCGTCGCACGTCTTTCAAGGTACAGACCGTCAAAGCCGGTCACCCCCGGAGAAAGCAGGATACCATCCTGCGCTTTCCGCGAGCGATCGAGAAATCCGCGCTCGACCTGTCCCTGCGAAGGGTACGGAGTATTTTTCTGTTGAAAAATCTCCTCGCCCTCGCCTCGTCAGGCTGCGGGAGCCCCTTCTCGGAACAGCTCTTCGCGCGGGCTAACGGTTTTTTATGTCGCGTCCCGCCTCGCGCAGGGCGGCGCGTTTCTTCAAGTCTTCGCGGCGGTCGGCTTTGCCTTTGCCGCGGACGATGGCGATGCGCGCCTTGACGAGCCGGTGTGCAGTATACAACTCAATTGGGATAATTGTCAACCCCTTCTTCGATTCCGCGGCGGCAAGCGTGGCTATTTCTTTTTTGGTCAGCAGCAGCCGCCGTGCGCGTTCCGGGTCATAACTCTTTGGCGCATTTGCCGTTTGGTAGGGCGGGACGGTCATGCCGACGATAAACGCCTCGCCACCGCGCACCACCACCCGCGCGCCCTCGAGAGAGCCGAGCTTGGCGCGCAGGGCCTTCACTTCCTGTCCGGACAGCTCAATGCCGGCCGCGAAGTTCTCGAGCGGCGCGTACTTCAAGAAGAATTTTTTGTTTTCAACGAGGATCATGCGAATAGTTTTTCAATTTCGGCGCGTTTTGCAACGATATCGTCCTGGCCCATCTGGTATGCCTCGGCCACCTTGCGGCGCACCCGAGTGAACGTCCCAAGCGGAAGCGGATAGGAAGGACCGATAACCAGTATCTCGACATCGGATGGAAGATGGTCCCATTCGGCCCTGGTCATGTCGTTCAAGACGAGCTGTCGGAGCATCGGACGGGAGAGCAGAGCGGAAATCCGCGTGAACCACTTCATTGCGCCCGCGAGTTTTATGGTATTGGTGATGACGAGGATCTTCGTCGCGCCCTCTTTTCGGGCCCTGCGGATGAGCTCGGCCATATTTACATTCACATCGCCATCGATGAACGTGTGTCCGCCGAGCCGCACGGAACCACCATACAGAAACGGGATCGCCTTTGCGGCGCGCATCACTTCATAGGGATCAAACCATGTGTTGTTGCTGATGTATTCGGTGCGGCCAGTATCGAGGTCGGTAACGGGAACGAACCAGCGCGTCGGCGTCTGCGCGAGCGCGCGTTCGTCAAGCGGCAGCTCTCTGCGCAGGATGGTATCAACGACATAATCGAGCCGGAGTTTGGGCGGGAAGACGCGCACGATTTCCGGCGAAGGGATGTAGCGCAGCCACACTTTCTCGATCTCGGCGTACTGCCCGGTAAGATAATAGAACATCGTACCGACCGAGCCCGAAGCGCTCATGAAAATGTCGGGCCGTTTGACACCGAGTTTTTTTGCGAGCGCGACGAGCGCGCCGGCGGCATAGGCGCACTTCATCCCGCCGCCGCTCGTGACGATCGCCACTTTCTCTTCTTTCATGTGCAGAGTATAGTACCTTTCATGGCGAGCGCACCATCGAAGAACCCGAAAAAGAAGAGCGAGAAAAAACCCTTGCTTCCGCTCAAAAGGCGTCAGAGCCTGCGTCTGCATCTGGGCGGCCCTTCCTTTTTCGGCAATCTCGTGACGACAGTTTTAATATTTCTCCTCCTCATGAGCGCCTATTCGCTTGTCGCCGGCCTCGCACAGCCGTCGAACAGTATCCCGCTCTCGACGGTCGCCGCGGACGTCGCGGCGGGGAAAATAAGCGCCATTACCGTCAATGGCAATGCGCTGAGTCTCACCTACGCAGACGGCGCGCACAAGACATCGCACAAAGATCCCGCTTCCGGACTCCCTGAAACGCTCGCGACCTATGGCGTCACGCCCGCCGAGCTTGCGAAAGTCGCGATAACGATACAGGGACAATCGGGATTCCAATTCTGGTTCCTCACGCTCGCGCCGATCATCCTGCCGATTCTTTTTATCGCTTTCCTGTTCTGGTTTCTTTCGCGGCAGGTGCGGGGAGCGGGCATGCAGGCTTTCAGTTTCGGACAGTCGAAGGCGCGCATCACCGATCCCGCCGATTCCACGCAGCGCGTTACGTTTGCAGACGTCGCGGGCGCCCGGGAAGCAAAGGAAGAGCTTTTCGAAATAGTCGACTTCCTTAAAAGCCCAAAGAAGTTCCTCGATATCGGCGCGCGCATCCCCAAAGGCATCATCCTCATGGGCGCGCCCGGCACGGGCAAGACGCTCCTTGCGCGCGCGGTGGCCGGGGAGGCGGGCGTGCCGTTCTTCTCGATCTCCGGTTCGGAATTCGTCGAAATGTTCGTCGGCGTGGGTGCCTCAAGAGTACGGGACCTTTTTCAGCTTGCAAAAAAGGCGGCGCCGGCAATCATCTTTGTCGATGAAATAGACGCGGTCGGCCGCGTGCGCGGCAGCGGGGTAGGCGGCGGGAACGACGAGCGCGAACAGACTCTCAATCAGATTCTCGTCGAGATGGACGGTTTCGAACCGACCGAAAAAGTCGTCGTCATGGCGGCGACCAATCGTCCCGATGTCCTCGACCCGGCGCTCTTGCGCCCCGGCCGTTTCGACCGGCGCGTCACCATCGATCTTCCCGACCGGCGCGACCGCGAAGAGATCCTGCGGATTCATGCGCGCAAGAAGCCTTTCGGACCGGATGTCGACCTTGCGGTCATTGCCGAGCGCACGCCCGGTTTCTCGGGTGCGGAGCTTTATTCGCTTATGAATGAAGGAGCAATCCTTGCCGCGCGCGAAAACCGGAAGGAGATCACGCAATACGACCTCATACGTTCGATAGAGAAAGTCATGCTCGGCCCCGAGCGGAAATCCCACCTCCTCTCAAAAAAAGAAAAAGAACTCACCGCGTATCACGAGGCGGGCCACGCCCTCGTCTCCTCGATTCTCCCCAATGCCGATCCGGTGCACAAAATTTCCATCATCAGCCGCGGTCGCGCGGCCGGGTACACGCTGAAACTTCCTTTCGAAGACAAGAAGATGCAGTCGAGAAAACAGTTCCTCGACGATATCGCCGCGACGTTGGGCGGGTATGTCGCGGAAGAAATGCTATTCGACGATGTAACGACCGGCCCCTCAAACGACCTCATGGTCATCACGGCGCTTGCCCGCGACATGGTCGTGCGCTACGGCATGAGCGAGAAAATGGGACCCATAGCGTTCGGCGAGCGGCAGCTCGGGAATGAACCGTATTCCGAACATGTTGCGGCGCAGATCGACGCGGAGGTCACCCGCATCATTGAGGAAGCGAAAGTGCGTGCCATGCACGTCATCAGCACCCACCGCGGCGCGCTTGATGCCATCGCCCGCGAGCTCGTCGAGAAAGAGACCATTGAGCGCGATAATTTCGAAAAAATACTGATTGCAAACGGCATCACGCCGAAGAAGCGCGAGGAAGAGGGCATTCTCATTGCGCCTTCTGCGAACGGCATAGTGTAGATTTTCTTGCCCGCGTGAGTTTGCCGCAAAGGACAGTGTATGATTCCATAGGCACGCGCGCCCATAGCTTAATTGGTAAAGCAGACGTCTTATACACGTCCGATGTCCAGGTTCGAGTCCTGGTGGGCGCACATTCAAAGTGAAAAAGTTTTTGTTCGCCCTGCTTCGCTCGGCGGTCAAAACGTATTGTATTTTGGGAAAAGAAATTTTTTAATCCAAGACAAAATCCCAGAAAAATACTTGAAATATTGGGTTTTTCTGTTGAGCTTGACTTTTAAGTGCATATATGCTACATTGATAGCGTTATCGGAATCGCAAGAAACCGGTGATTTCTGCGGTAAAAGTGCCGCAGAGAACTGTCCTTTGAGGAAATCAAAATGATCGAGTTCCTGAAAATTGCGACTTTGTTGGTGACCATCGTTTCCTTCGTCCTCATCTGTCTCCTCTTCACCAAGTTGAGAGAGACGAAGGTGTTCCGGTTCGTCGTCGGAGAATTCGCAATCGTAACTGCGATTGCTTACGGGTTCCAGACGGCCCTGGGAATCGGATGGTTCTCCCCATTCGAGCTGGTCGCGTGGTTCACCATCGGATCGGTGCAGTTCGCTCGCGCCGCCTTCGGGATGACCGAGTACATGCAAATTTTCCTGGCGAGACCGAGTAAGTGAGGACTCACGAATGTCTCGCACCAAAACCCCTTGTGGAATTGAATTCCACAAGGGGTTTTCACTTTTTCTAAAATTAAACTCAAGGTATCCGTTTCCGTTTCAAAATTGCTTGCTCAATTGTGTTCTATTCCAGACCTCGCAAACCCGCGCCTCTCTGTCCGCAGGGCGCACACTACTCCAGATGCATCTCTTCGCCGGCCGCGCGAGCGCGGAGCGCGAGCGCGGAATGATTTTTCAGCGTCGGATCTTTCGCGATGAGCTGTACCGCTTCGGTGCGCGCCGCTTCCACGAGCTTGATGTTTTTGAGCGCCTCCATTGCGATGTCCGAGACGCCCCATTGCTTTCCGCCCGCAAGCTCGCCCGCGCCGCGAAGCGCGAGGTCATATTCGGCGAGCTCAAAGCCGTTTTTTGCGCTTGTGAAGGCCTTGAGACGGTCTTTCGTATGTTGCCCGAACGATTCCGGCAGCGCGAAACAGTACGATTGGTGCGTCGAGCGGATAACGCGCCCGCGCAGCTGGTGGAGCTGGGCCAACCCGAAGCGTTCGGCGCCCTCGATGAGAATGACGGTGGCGTTCGGAACGTTCACCCCCACTTCAACAACCGACGTTGCGACGAGTATCTGCGTCTCGCCGCTCTCAAATTTCTTCATCGTCTCTTCCTTTTCCGTCGGCCGCATCCGGCTGTGGAGTATGTCG
>JAJYCP010000012.1 GCA_021778295.1 bacterium | reverse complement strand
CGTGCTCAATGAGCGGCATGTCATCGTGTGCGGCATGCACGCAGGCGTTTCGGTGGGGCCCGACGGCGCAACGCACCAGATGCTCGAGGACCTGGGCATGATGCGCATGCTTCCCCACATGACGGTCATCGCGCCAGGAGACGCCGAAGAGGCGCGCAAAGCGGTCGTCGCGGCGGCGAAGCATGATGGGCCGCTCTACCTGCGTTTCGGGCGCGCCAATACGCCGATTTTTACGACTCTAGAGACGCCGTTTCAGATAGGCAAGGCGCTTGCGCTTTGGGAGTCGGAAGCACCGCAAATCGCCATTCTTTCGACCGGTTCTCTAAGCTATGCCGCGCTTACGGCGGCGCGCACGCTCGAAGCGGAAAACATCACGAGCGTCGTGCTCCATGTGCCCACCGTGAAGCCGCTTGACGGGGCGGCGGTGTTGGACGCGGCACGCCGCACCGGGCGCGTCCTCACTGTCGAGGAACACCAAACGGCGGGCGGTTTCGGAAGCGCCATCGCGGAGCTTCTCGCAGAGCGCCATCCGGTACCCGTGCATCGGCTCGGCATCCAAGACACGTTCGGCCAATCGGGCGAACCGGAAGAGCTTCTCCGGCACTACGGGCTCGACGCGTCTCACATAGAAAACGCCGCGCGCGACATGCTCCGCGCACCATGAGAGCATGAAAGACAGGATCAACTCTTATTTCGCCATACTACTCATCACCATCGCAGGCGCGGGCGCGAGCCTGATCATCGTGCACGTCGCGAATACGACTGCGTTTGGCAGTACGGTGAGCGGCAGCGAAGGGAGTTACGCGCCGCTCCAGCGGTCGCTCTTGAAACGCTGATTCAAAACGCGCTAACTTTGTACTCCGGAGGCGCATCCTCCAAGTATTTTTCTATTGCCTCGCGCGAGAGGAGGCCTTTTTGCGCGCCGATTTCCTGTACGACCGACATCGAGTTCACCGGCCCCCACCGGAGCGCTTCGGAGAGCGGCTTGCCGAGCGCGAGCGCGACGACGACAGTCGACGTCGAAGCGTCACCGGCGCCCGTGCGATCGAGCGGCGGTTTGGGGTCCGGATACATGGGCACTTTCAGCATCGCTTCGCCATCATAGGTATAGGCGCCGTTCGGGCCATCGGTAATGAGCGCGATTTTCGGACCGAGCGCGCGCATGCCCACAAGCAATTCTTTGATGTCGGTCTCGCCAAGCTCCAAAATGCGCTCGGCTTCCTCTTTGTTGCACGCGACAAGTTCCGTCACGCCATACAAGGAAGCGAGTTTTTTCTTTCCCATGGACATTTGAAACGTGCCGGGCTGGAACGCAAGTTTCGTTTCCGGATGCGCGCGGAGCCATACGGCGAGCTCGCCATGAAATGCTTCCGAACGCTCGCCGGCGGAAGAGAGATAAATCCATTTCGGCGGCGCAAATCCTTCGGGAAGGACATACGGATACGCTTCATGCCGGATGAGAATCGTGCGTTCGGGCCCGTACCACAGCACGTAATGATGGTTCGTCGGAATGCCGTCGTTGACGGTCACATAGCTCGCGTCGACGCCCTCTTGCGCGAAAGCGGCAAGCACCTGCTCACCATAGCGGTCCTTTCCGACGTTTGAAATGAACCCGGAGGAGAGGCCCAAACGCGCAGCGGCTACCGCCGCATTCGCCGCATTACCCACGCCCGGCACGAGTACTGAAAACTCATACGGGATCTTGTCGCCCCACTTCATCGAGATGGTGCAGTTCTCGTTATTGATATCGCAATTGATACGCGCCTCCTCAAGCCGGATAAACTCATCGACAGTCGTGTCGCCAATTGCGATAAAGTCCATAGGCAAAGTGTAGCACGACCGCGAGCGCGGTACGGGTGATTTTTCGGTACGCCGTATTTTCCTGCTGGAAAATCGGCTCGCTCTCGCGCCGTCGCGCTCCGAGAGCCTGAAAAATCACCCGTACCGCGCTCGCGTGATACAATGAAAAGATGAATGATCTTGTCGCGATCGCGCGTTCTTTCTTCGCTCCCGGTAAAGGACTGCTTGCCGCCGACGAAAGCGTGCATACGGCGACCGCGCGCCTCGCTTCCTACGGCATCCCGACGAGCAGCGAGATGCGAAGACAGTACCGCGATCTCTTTCTCGGCACTCCCGGCATCGAGGAAACGCTCTCAGGAGTCATTCTGTTTGAGGAAACGCTTCTGCAGAAGGGCGATGACGGAGAATCTTTCCCCCGCTCGCTCACTGCGCGTGGTATTGCGCCCGGCATCAAAGTGGACGGCGGCACCGAGCCGTTCTCTTCAAGCCCGCAAGAATTCATTACCACGGGTCTGCTCGGCCTCTCCGAGCGTCTTCTGGAATATAAAAAGCAAGGCGCCGTCTTTACGAAGTGGCGCGCGGTCATTCGCATTGATGGAGATCAGTTACCCACGGCGGCGGCCATCCATGAGAATGCAAAACGCCTGGCAGCATACGCGAAGGAAGCACAGGCAGCGGGCCTCGTTCCCATCCTTGAACCGGAGGTGCTGCTTACGGGGAAACACTCGCGCGTCCGTGCCCGTACCGTTATCGAGGAGACGCTCACTACGCTTTTTTCTGTGCTCGAAGAACATTCGGTCGATCGCGCGAGCGTGATAGTAAAGACGGCCATGGCGCTCTCGGGAAGCGAGAGCGGAAAGAAAGATACGCCGGAGGAAGTCGCTGAGGATACCGTCGCCGCGCTTTTGAAAAGCGTTCCGCGGCAGATCGCCGGCATCGTATTCCTTTCCGGCGGGCAAACGCCGGAGGAGGCGACCGAAAATCTTGCGGCGATAGCACGACACGCACACGCCGCCCACGCTCCGTGGCCGCTTACGTTCTCCTACGCACGGGCGCTTCAGGAGGAGGCGCTCGCGCAGTGGAAAGGGAAGAAGGAAAATATCGGTTCGGCGCGCGCGGCGTTCCAGGAGCGTCTCGCTAAAGTCTCGGCCGCTGCACGGGGAGAATGAAAGACGAGGCCGGTACGCCCAGTTGCAGAAAGACAGCCGGTACGGCATACTCGTTCACATGCTTACGCTTTCCGTAGAGAAACGCACAAAAGGCGGCGCGAGGGCGCCGGCGCTTCGCAGCGTCCAGATGCTCCCGGGCGTCGTGTACGGCGCGCACCACGCGGCGACGGCGATTACCGTTGAAGCGAAAGCGTTCGAAAAAGTTCTGCGCGAAGCCGGCGAGGCGACCATCGTCTCACTCACCGGCCTCGGCGCGCCACTCCCGACGCTCATTCACGAGGTCGATCTCGATCCGCTCACCAACCTGCCGCGACATGTCGATTTCTATGCGGTGACCAAGGGCCAGAAAGTCGAGGTCGCCATTCCGATCGTCTTCGTCGGCGAGTCGCCGGCAGTCATTGCAGGCGCGAATCTCGTGAAAGTGCTCCATGAACTTGAAGTGGAGGCGGACCCGATGAATCTCCCGCATACCATCGAGGTTGATATTTCAGTACTCGCAGCGCTCGACGATCAGATCCACGCGAAAAATATCGCGCTTCCCGCCGACGTCGAGCTCGTCACCGAACCGGAAGAAGTCGTTGCGCTCGTGCAGGAAGTCGTAGAAGAGAAAGAAGAGGTAGCCGCGCCGGCGGACATTTCTTCGATTGAAGTTGAGGAAAAGGGCAAAGAGAAGACGGAAGAAGCGACAGAACCTGACGCATAGGCTCGACTCAGGCGCGTTCTGCAACCTCATCTCACTGTGGTACACTGACCGCGATGCGCCGGTTTTTTTTATTTCTGTTCGGATGCGCGCTCCTTGCCGTTCCTTCAGCGGTATTCGCTCAGAATAGCGTAGGGCAGGCGGTCGCAAACCGTCAGCAAGCGCTCCAGAACCAGCTCAACGCAATCGAGAGCCAGATCGCAGTGCAGCAGCAATTGCTCGATACCGCCCAGAGCCAGCATCAGACGCTCCAGACCCAGATAGACGCTTTTAATGCGGAGATACGGAGGACCCAGCTTCAGATCCAGGCGATCGATCTCACTATAACGCAACTATCGGGCAACATCGTCGTGCATAACCAGACACTCTCCTCCCTCTCGCATCAGCTCGCCTCGGAAAAGGAATCGCTCGCGCAAATTTTGCGGCAGACCCAGGTGCTCGACGGGTACTCGGTCGTGAGCGTCGCGCTCGGCTCGCAAGATGTGTCCGGTTTTTTCAGCGATCTCGATGCTTTCGCGTCCATCAAGAGCAAACTGGCCGAATCGTTCAGCCAGATACAACAAACGAGCTCCTCGACCGAAACCGAAAAACAGGCGCTGCAGGCGCGCCTTGCGGAACAGGAACAATTGCGCACGGTCGCCCAACTCGCGAAACAATCGGTACTGACGCAAGAGCGCGACAAGCAACGGCTCCTCACAGAGACAAAAGGCGTTGAAGCGAACTATCAGACGCTCATCTCGGCGAATCAGAAGACTGCCGCCCAAATCCGTTCCGAACTCTTTACGCTGCGCGACTCGGCGGCGATACCGTTTGGCACGGCGCTCGCATACGCCGAGGCGGCTCAGAAAGCCACGGGCACGCGCGCGGCGGTGACGCTCGGGGTATTGAAGCAGGAGACGAACCTCGGGGAAAACCTCGGCACGGGTAACTGGCGGGTCGATATGGCGCCGAATCGGGACCAGCCGATTTTCGTCTATATCACACGAACGCTCGGCCTCGACCCTAACCGGATGCCCGTCTCGAAGAAACCGTACTATGGATGGGGCGGGGCAATGGGACCGGGCCAATTTATCCCTTCAACCTGGGTATGCTACGGCGGTTTTGTGAACGTAAATACCGGCGATTGCACGAACGCCGCAGGCATGAACTGGAACCAGTACTGGCAGGGTCCGTGGCAATACGTCGCGTCCAAGGACCGCGTCCGTACGCTTACCGGCGGCACGTCCCCCAGCAATCCGTGGGATGCGCAGGATGCCATCATGGCAACCGCGATGCTCATGGCGGACAATGGCGCGGCGGCGCAAACGCCTGCCGCCGAGCGGCTCGCCGCACTGCGCTATTTTGCCGGATGGACGCACGCGAATAATCCCGCCTACTCTTTCTACGGCGACGGCGTGATGGAATTTGCGGCACAGTTCCAGCAGGACATAAACCAGATCAACGGGTCTTAGAACCCATTTCAAAACTCTGTGGCGACGCGAGGCGTATGCGGCAGAAAGAGGCTTACGGAGCGCGCGACCTAAAGTTTCTTACGAGCGGAGCGAGTTAGAAACGTGGAAGTACTCTCTGTGGTAACGGCACGAGTACAAGCCGCTTTTTGAGCACAAAAAGACGGCGTACTCCTTTCTGCTGCATACCCGAGCGGAGGGTTTGAAATGGGTTCCTGGACCGGCGCTTCCGGAAATAGATGGCCTGTGCTACCATCATCCGGTATGAAAAAGGACATCCACCCGGAGAACTATCGCCCCGTCGTATTTGAGGACCTCGCCTCAGGCGCGCAATTTCTTATCGGCTCAACCATCGCGACGACGGCAACGACGAAATTTGAGGGGAAGGAATACCCGAAAGCAATCGTCGAGATTTCAAGCAAGTCGCACCCTTTCTATACGGGAGAGGACCGCACGCTCGATAAAGCAGGCCGTGTGGAACGTTTCAAGCAGCGCGCCGCAAAGAAAAAGTAGACGCTCGTAGGGCGCGTGATTTTGGAGACGCATAATTTCCTGCACCACGCAGAGTACTTCTTGTTTTCTAATTCGCTCCGCTCATAAGAAACTTCTGGTCGCGCGCTCCGTACGCTCCACAATCATGCGCCCTGCCTCACCTGGTGGTAGAGTAATGCTATGGAATATTCTCCCGAATTTAAGAAAAACTTCGCTACCGCGTATCTCGCGGAGGAATACGAACGGCTCGAGAAAGAAGCGGCAGACGCGCTTGAGGCGGCCGGAACAGATGCTGAGCTTATCCGTCTTGCCAAAGAGGACGAGACGCGCGTCCGTGCGCGCGAGGCCGAGATCCTTTCCGAGATAGAACGGATCCTCGCCAAGGAGAAAGAAGCGGAGACACAGCCGCGTTCAGTCGTCCTTGAACTGCGCGCCGGTACCGGCGGCGACGAGGCCGCTATTTTCGCCCGAGACTTGAAGGAAATGTATCAAAAATATGCCGATGCGAAAAAGTGGAAGACGCAGATCATCGACGATCTCACTCTCGAGATAACCGGCGCGGGCGCGTATGACGCCCTACGCTACGAAACCGGGGTGCACCGTGTTCAGCGGATACCGCTCACCGAGAAATCGGGCCGCATCCATACGTCAACCGCTTCGGTCGCCGTACTTCCTCTGCGCGATTTTTCAAAGATAGACGTACTTCCTGCCGATATTGAAATGGAGTTCTCCAGAAGCGGGGGAGCGGGAGGCCAGAACGTAAACAAGGTCGAGACTGCGGTGCGGCTCATCCACAAGCCCACCGGCATCGACGTGCGCTCTTCAAGCGAGCGCAGCCAGCAGGCCAACCGCGAAAAGGCCATGCAGATACTCGTGGCAAAGATAGAGCAATTGCATGAGGAGGAGGAGGCAAAAAAGCATGCGGCAACCCGGAAAGCGCAAATAGGCACCGGCGATCGTTCCGAGAAGATCCGCACCTATAATTACTTGCAGGACCGCGTGACCGATCACCGGCTGAAAAAATCCTGGCACAACCTTCCGAAACTCCTTGCGGGCAACATCGGCGATATCATCGAAGCGTTACAGAAGGCCGGCGCCGAATCCTCAAGGGCGATATCCTGATACTATAGAGTAATCAAATGAAGTATCCGCGGCTTGCGCCGGGAACGGAATTCGGGTAAAGTGGCGGGAAATGGCAGCAGTAAATGACACGGCAGAATTTAAGCGCCTCTTTGATACAGGGGCGCATTTCGCGCAGGTGAAAAGCCGCCGGCACCCCTCGATGAAACCTTTTCTGGTAGGCACCAAGGGACGGCAGGAGATCATTAACCTGGCAAAAACAACCGAGCAGCTTGATGCCGCTAAGGGCGTCATGACCGCGCTCGCGAAAGAAGGGAAGACCGTCCTTTTTGTCGGCGGGAAAGTCGAGATTGCGGCGCTCGTAAAGAAAGCGGCGCAAAGCATCAATGCGCCGTACGTCGCGGCTCGCTGGCTCGGCGGCACTATCTCGAACTGGAACGAGATAAAGAAACGCGTCGACCGGCTGGCCGAGCTTGAGGACACGACGGCCACGGGCGCGCTCGCCAAGCAGCATACGAAGCTCGAACTCGTAAAGATGGATCGCGAAAAGAAACGGCTCACCGAGCGGCTCGACGGTCTCACTGCGCTCACCAAGCGCCCGGATGCGCTTCTCGTCGTCGATACGAAGCATGAGAAGCACGCGGTGAAAGAAGCGCTCGATGCGGGGATTCCGATCATCGCGCTCATGAGCTCGGACTGCGATCTCCGGGAGGCGGCGTATCCGATCATCGCGAATGATGCATCCCGCGAGACGGTCAAGCTCATTCTCGCAGAGCTCACCGAGGCGTTTCAGAAAGGGCAGGCCGCGTAATCGGCTTCACTGTCGGTGCGCCTCCTTTCGCGTGCTATTATCTTCCAATCATCATGGACATCACGACCGATCTCATCAAAGAACTGCGGGACATGACCGGCGTATCCGTCATGCAGTGCAAGAAAGCGCTTCAGGAGGCGGACGGCGACGTGCGCAAGGCCGAGGTATTGCTTAAAAAACATTCGGCAGCATCCGCGCTGAAGAAAGCCGAGCGCGACCTCGCTGCCGGTACGATAGGGAGCTATACGCACGATGGCGCTATCGGCGCTCTCGTACTCCTTTCTTCGGAAACCGATTTTGTCGCGAAAAATCCTGAGTTTGAGACGCTCGCGCGCGAAATCGCGATGCATATCGCGGCAATGAACCCGCTCTACACGACGACCGATGAGATTCCGGAGGAGGCGAAACAGGCTGCAACCGCCGTATTTGAAAAAGAGATCGCAGACAAGCCGAGCGCGATGCGGGAAAAGATTCTCGAAGGAAAGCTTTCTGCGTACTTCCGCGACCAGGTGCTTCTCGAGCAACCGTTTGTCAAGGATGAGAGCAAGACCGTGCGCGATCTCCTCAATGCGGCGGTGCAAAAATTCGGCGAGCGTGTCGAGGTGAGCAAATTCGCACGTCTTTCAGCCCGTTAACCGCCGTGGGATATCTCGCCTTTATCCTCATCACACTCGCGCTTCTTGTCGGCTTTTTCGCGATTACGTGGTATGAGACGCATCGCGGCGCGCGATTCTTTTCCGCGCCGCGCGCGCGTCTTGACCGACAGGTCGAACAGGTCGAATTCATCCTGACCCACGTCGATCTCAGTGCATTTCTTCGCGCCGAGACGCGCCGCATCGGAGCTCGCATCGCTCATGACGGCGCGCATCTCTCGCTCCAGGCGGTGCGCGCCACCGAGCGTTTTCTCACGCGCGTTGTCCGGCGTCTGCGCACGCAGCGTTCGGTCGAGGGTCCGCCACGCGAAAGTTCACGAGAGTTTGTGAAAGTACTTTCCGATTTCAAAGGGCATCTTGATGCGACGCGCCCCGAGGTACCGGAGATATAACAGCAGTACGCCGGGATAGCTTAGCTGGTAAAGCAACGGTTTTGTAAACCGTAGACCGTCGGTTCGAGTCCGACTCCCGGCTCAAAGTTTGGTGCTAGCGGCAGCAGTCGTTGTCGCAAGCGCCCCTTTCGGAAATTGTTTTTCCAAGTCGGAAAGGGAAGTAAAGCCGTAATAATGCTTACCGTTCACCACGAAAGCGGGCAGGATGTCCTGTACTTTGGTGACGGCGATGAGGGTTTTCAAAGCACCCAGGTCAAGGTTGTAGTCGAAAGAATAGACGCGCAGGCTCGGATACGTGTTACGCAGATAGGAAAGCGCATAGCCGGCCTTGTCGCAGTTGCCGCAGTCGCCGGCATTGCTGTAGAAATAGAGGACTATCACGGGTTTCGTTCCGCACGCGGCGGCAAGCTGTTTTGTGATGAGGTAGTCGCGGATTTCAAGCAGGGAATACTGGTCCTTCAGGCGCACCACTTGCGGGTTGTCGGTACCGAGCTGACTTTCGGCATAGGAGAGGCGGCCTCCCAAGTCTGCAAGTTCGCCGGTGAGTGTGGTCGAGGACGCGGCGCTGTCGCAGGGCGCGGCTTCAAGCAGAGAGAACTGCGTATCGAGGGAAAGCGTATCAATTGAAATCTGATCTTCTATCGTCGAGAGTTCGCTGATGCGCGCGCGATTCAGGTAATTGACGGTGTACGCGACGGTGCCCGCGAGCGCGACGGTGATGCCAAGAGCTATGAGTGCGTTGCGCGTGAGAAGCGACATAGAGCGAGTTTAGCGCCAGCGGCGGTGTTTGCGAAAGGTAACATCGGCGGTGGCGCGCAAGAGCCAGAGGGGCGCAATGAGCCCGTACAAAAGCGTATAGGAGACGAGGCCGAGGAAAAGATTCCCGGGCGTTTTCGAAAGTCGTTTGCCGATGAGCGCGAAGGAAAGCGAGACCAGCAAAGCGACAAGGCCGAAGAGCAGAAGGAAATTCGTTGGCAGGTACATCCAATCGAAAGAGCCATGCGGCACAAGCGCATAGGAAAGAGGAATACCGACGCGTACTTCAAACGCATTCACCATGCCCCGCACGAGCGTAAAGAGCATGAGCAGAAAAAGCAGTATGCCGCTTAGTATCGCGAGCAGTGCGGTAGGAAGTACGAGCATGCCGAGCGCGCCGTGCTTGCGGTCGCCGATGAGACCGCGATATTCGCCAAGCACATTGCGCAGGAAGCCGGTTGTCCAGCGCGTGCGCTGCTTCACGAGCTTTGCGACGGTACGTGGCGCCTTGGTGTAGACGCGCGCGCGCGGCGCATTTCCGATCTCATACCCCGCCTGCTGGATGCGGAGGGCCATTTCCATGTCCTCGGTCTGATGACCCTGCCGGAATCCGCCCAGTGTCGCGAGAATGCTGCTGCGGTAGAAAGAGAATGGCCCGGGGGTAACGTATATGCCGTTTATCGAGGCTATCGCATGGCGGAGCGTAATGCCGAAAATGTATTCGACATTCTGCATATGTTCGATGAAATTATTCGGGCGGTGTATCGACATCGCGGCGGTCGTGGCAACAACCCGCTCATCCTCAAAACAGGGGATGATCTCGCGCAGCGCGTCCGGCTCAACGAACGAATCAGCGTCGAGGCAGCCGATGAGTTCGGCGCGCGTCAGGGCGATACCCGCGTTGAGCGCAGTGTGCTTGCCGCCGTTCTCTTTGTGAAGGATGCGCACCTGCGGATGACCGTCGAACCGCGCCATCGCGCGCGCCGTCTCATCGGTGGAACCGTCGTTGACGAGGATGATCTCAAGTTTCTCTTTCGGATAGTCGAGCGCCAGCAGCGAGTCACAGGTCGCGCCGACCGTCGAGGCTTCGTTGTAACAGGGCACGATGACGGCGACGCTCGGGGTCAGCGCGCTTCGCGCGCGCAGACGCCTGGCGCGCGCCGGTTCCGAAAGCAGCGTCACGAGGATGAATGATTCGAAGAATATGGCGATGAAGAGGAACGGGTACGCCACCATCTGAGGACTCATAGCGCAGAGCATAGCATTTTGCTATTCTTTTTGCATGGATTCCGTTTCACCTCCCAAGGGACGCCTGCACCCCGTTTCCATCGCCGTCCGCGACATCGCGAACATCTTCGCGCCGATGGGATTCGACGTTGCTTATGGTCCGGAATTGGAAGACGATTTTCATAACTTTACGGCGCTCAACCTCCCGCCCGATCACCCCGCCCGCGGCATGCAGGACACCTTCTGGATCAAAGATCAGAAGGATGCGGTCTTGCGTACCCACACGACGTCGGTGTCCGTGCGTGAACTTGAGAAGCTTGCGCGGGAAGGCGGGAGCGTCATGCGCCGCATCATGCCCGGGAAAGCGTTTCGCAACGAGGCGACCGACGCCACGCACGAAGCGCAGTTCTATCAGGTTGACGGTTTCGCGGTCGGCCCGACCGGAAGCGTCACGCTCGCGCACCTGAAAAGCACACTCACTCATTTCTATCGTGCGTATCTGGGCAACGAGGTGCAGATCCGTTTTCGTCCGAGCTTTTTCGGCTTCACCGAGCCGTCGGTGGAAGTTGATGTCTGGTTTGAAGCGCCCGGCAAAGAAGGACGCTGGCTCGAGATGTGCGGGGGCGGCATGTTCCATCCGAACGTCATCAGAAGTGCCGGTCTGGATCCGGAGAAAATCGGCGGTTTTGCCTTTGGCGGCGGGATTGAACGCCTTCTCATGGTGAAATACGGGATACCGGATGTTCGCCTGTTCTATTCGGGCGATATCCGTTTCCTCTATGGGTTCGACGAGAAAATCGCATGAAAATCTCCCGCACCGAACTGCAAAATCATTTTAAGGATCCGCTTCCGAGCGCGGCGGATATCGCCGATGCATTCACGTTCCACTGTTTTGAAATCGAAGAGGTTGCCGGAGAGGTCCTCGACATAAAAATCCTCCCGAACCGCGCCGCCGATTGTTCTTCCGTAGCGGGAATCGCGGCGGAACTCTCGGCAATTCTTGATCTGCCGCTTGCGAGCGAACCCGACAACGTCTTTTCAGACACGACGGTAGAGGTATCGCGTGCGCGCATCAACGCGATCCTCGGTGCGCATTTTTCGGAAGCGGATATCGAGGATGTCTTCCGACGG
>JAJYCP010000003.1 GCA_021778295.1 bacterium | reverse complement strand
CTGGTTCTTGTCCTGTTGCCCGTGCTCGTTTTTTCTATCATCAATCCGAGCATCCTGAACCTCTCCATTAACATGTCGCCGATCAACCTCACAACTCCGGCAGGAAGCGGGAGTGGGTCGGGGCCTACCAGTCCAACACAGTCCCAATGCGCAGTGAACGGCACGCCCGGCATTCTCCAAATAGCAAAGTGCTTTACCAATAATCAGGCCACAACATGGGGTCAGCAAAATTGTACCGATGGAAACCTGTCTGTCACTTCCATAACTAATTCTTCGAACGGAGTACCGACATATGTGGCAACTTGTACCGGGAAACAAGGGTATGTATTCATATACGACCAGAGCTTCTTTTCACTCACAATCAACATATTACAGCCCTTGGTTCACTATCCTTCAAGACCGAACAATGGAGCTGACGCTATGGCTTTCGCAAACATATGCCATGCTGCAAATGTTGGATTCAAAACTTGTGTGAGTGATGACCCGACTTCTGGTCTACACATAACCTATTCTTCAGTTCCTTGTCAGTTGACAAAAAATGATCCCTCGTATGGAACATCTTGGAAATGTTATCCTGAAAAATTAACGTGCGAAGACGTCTCTTGGTACGGTAATTTGGATACTAAATGTGCCGACAATCCAAGTTGGACGCCATTCAACTGAGTATGCGCCGCTACCTCATCATCGCCGCACTTGTGATAGTCGCCCTTGGGGCGGGAGTGGTCGCGTATTTTTATTTTTTCGCAAACGCGCCGGGTGTGACGGTGGCACCCGGCGCAAGCTCGAACTTGCCTACAGCAGAGCAGGGAGCGGTGCCGACAACCACTGGCCAAACGTCGACTCCCTCCGCTTCCAGTGCGCCGTCACCCATTGTGGTCTCTGCGCGGTTGGTGAAGATAAGCGCCGGACCTGCTGTGCCCGGGGAGGCTGTCGTGGATATCCCCGCGCAAAACGCAAGTTCTTCTCCGGACACCACAGTGACGTACATCGAACGGCAAAGTGGCAATGTGTTTTCGTATCAGGTCGGCACGGGCGTGCTCACCCGCACCTCAAACAAGACTATTCCGGGCATCGAGGAGGCCTCATGGCTTCCGAATGCTTCTTTGGCTTTCGTGCGTTATCTTTCGGGCACTGACTTTTCCACCATCAATACCTACGCGCTCTCGGCAAACGACGGAAATGGCTTCTTCCTGCCGCAAAATCTTGCCGACCTGGCCGTCTCCTCAACAAGCGTGCTCGCGCTCGCCTCAGGGGTGAACGGTTCGTCCGCCTCGCTCATGCGCACGGATGGTACGCACTCCTCGCAGATATTTACCACGCCGCTTTCTTCGCTCCGCGTCTCCTTTGCGGGGAAAAACCAGTATCTTGCGTTTACAAAACCTTCGGCAACGCTTCCGGGCGATGCGTTCATTGTTGATAGTGCAGGACACTTCTCGCGCATCGCGGGGCCCTTGAACGGCCTTGTCGCGCTCGCAAGCCCGTCCGGGAAATGGGTGGTGGTGAGCTACACGCTCCCGCAAGGCATGCAGATGGAGCTTGTAAATGTGACGACGGGCGCCACACTACAGCTCCCTGTGGCGACTATTGCGGACAAGTGCGTGTGGGCCGCCGATAATTCGGCGGTGTATTGCGGCATTCCCATGAACCCGCCCGCAAACTATGCCTACCCGGACGACTGGTACCAGGGTGCGGTGCATTTCTCCGACCGTATATGGAAGATAGACGTTGCGGGCCGCTATGCGCAGCTTGTGCTCGATTTCCAAAAAGAGACAAATAGTTCGCTTGATGCCGAAGCGCTTGCTATCGATCCTTCCGGCACCGTGCTCGCTTTTATAAACAAGAACGACGGGTCAGTGTGGTCGTATAAGCTCTGATTAGAGCATGTCCAAAAACCCCTCATACTGCGTTGCCCTTCTCTCGAAAACACTCACCGTACCTCAAAGTACGTCTCGTGTTTCCTCGCTCGTGCGCCTTGTCTGAGGGGTTTTTGACCACACTCGGTAGTGGAGGTCTGGGGTTTTCAGACAGGCTCTAGGTCGCAGTGGCTGTTTCGGGAATTGGATTTTGCGGGCCGAATTCCGCATGGATTTTGCGGCGCACATGCCATTCCTGCAATGCTCCGGCGAGGTTCGTCGTGATGAAATAGAGGGCGATAGCGCCGGAGGTGGTATAGGAAATGGTTGCGATAAGAAACGGGAAGACGTACTTGAGCTGCATGCCCATGACTTTTTGGAAATCCCCCTGCATGCCGCCGGTTGTTGATGGTTTCATCGTACCCGAGAGAGCCATATGCGCCTGGAGAAACTGTGTGAATCCTGCGAACACTGCGAGGACTATGCTTTTACCGGCAATTGAAGCGAGTCCGAGGAATTCGAGCGAAACAGTGTGTGGGATCGGAGTGAATGCGTAGAGCCGGGCGGTATCTATCGTTGAAAACGGTTCATAGAGGAACACCCAATAGAGCGCGAGGAGGACTGGGATCTGTATAAAGACCGTCAGGATGCTCGCAAAAGGATTTACGCGCGCTTCGCGATAGAGCGCGAGGGTTTCGAGCGCCTCTTTTTCCTTATCGCCCTTATGCTTCTCTTTCAAGTCTTTTATTTTCGGCTCCAAAAACTTCATTGCGCGCTGGGTACGGGCTGCCGAAAGCGAGAAGGGGAGGAGTACGAGCCGAATAACGATCGTTATCAAAATGACGGCGACACCCACACTCGACCCAGGAACGAGCGCAACGAGCGCAACGAGCGCGTTGTAAATCGGATTATAGAAAACTGCGTGAAAGAAAGTTGATATCACAAGCTCATTCTACGTTAGTGGCGGATTTTGGAAAGAAGACCAATAAGCTCTTTTTGGATGTCCCCATAACTCATGGAACTTACCGGGGACTTTGGGAAAAGGATGAGGGATCGGGGGAGAGGGAGGGTTCGTAGGGCTTCAAGCACCCGCCGTTTTATGCGGTGTCGCGTGACCGAGAGCCGAGCGACTTTTTTCGACACGACGACCGCATATCCCCGTCCTTCTTTCGAGGCGAGAGCGGTGAAATTCGCCGACGAGAACCTTTTGCCATCGGAAAGCAGTGTGGGAAACGCGTCGCGCGCAAGCCGTTCTTTGCGTGGGAACACAAAAATCAGACGGCGAGGCGCGTACGACCGGTGCGGCGGCGGCTCTGAACTATTTTACGGCCAGAACTTGTTTTCATACGCGCGCGGAATCCGTGGGTCCGCGCACGTTTACGTTTCTTTGGTTGATAGGTTTGTTTGGCCATGTCGAAATTTGGTTATGCACATGATAGTAACAGGTTCTCCCCGAAACACCAGTGTACCGCTCCGCCCCCTAAAAGCGTATACTCTTGAGTATCATGGATAAAGGCAATCCGAGAGAGTTGTGGGAGTATGTGCTCACGCAAGTTGAGCTTTCGATATCGCCTGCGAACTTTAATACATGGTTCCGGAATAGTTTTATCGTCAAAATAGGCGAGGATGGAGTGGTGTACATCGGTGTACCAAGCCAATTCTTCAAAGATTGGTATCTCAAAAAGTTCCACACATTGCTTTTGAAGATCTTGCGGGATGTGTCCTATGAATTCCGTAATATCGAGTACCTTATTGTGAAGGATGAGCGCCGCAAATTACCCCCAAAGGAGGTAAAAAATGTGCGGGGCGCGCTTGAGCTTCCTCTTGATGAGTTTTATATAAACAAGAGCGACAACCTGAACCCGCGTTACACTTTTGATACGTTTGTTATCGGTTCTTTCAATAATCTCGCGTATGCCGCCGCGCAAGCGACTTTGCAGCGCCCCGGTATTTCCTATAACCCACTCTTCATTTATGGAGATACGGGGCGCGGGAAAACGCATCTTATCCAGGCCATTGGGAATCATTTCAAAAAACAGTACCCGGGCCGGAAGGTGTTCTACCTTACCTCGGAGAAATTTGCGGTCGATTATACCGACTCTGTGCAGGCGGGCACCGCAAATCGTTTTAAAGATAAATATCGTCAGTATGACCTCCTCATCATGGATGATGTGCAGTTTCTCTCAAAAAAAGATAGGACGCAGGAAGAACTTTTTCACCTTTTCAATGCGCTTCACGATACAAATAAACAGATTATTTTCTCTTCTGATCGGGCTCCGGCGGCTATTCCAGATGTCGCTGAGCGCCTAAAGGGTCGTTTGGCGAGCGGTATGGCCATCGATATTGGGGAACCGGATCCTGAGTCGCGTATGGCTATAGTGCGGAAAAAGGCCGCTTCTCATGGAGTGATGCTTTCCGATGAGGTTGTTGAGTATGTGGCGACCTCTATGAGCGGGTCCATACGGGAATTGGAGGGTATGGTAAATAGTATTATTTGCCATGCTCAAGTAAAAGGTTTTGCGCCGGATATAGCGGAGGTGCGCCAGTCCCTGCGTTCATTCACACGGCCGCAAAAAAATATATCCGTAAAGAACGTGGTGGATAAGGTTGCTGAATTTTACGGTATTGATGAGGAGAGCATCTATGAAAAGACGCGCCGGAGAGAAGTGGTGCGGCCGCGCCAGGTTATTATGTACATTCTTCGTGAAGATTTTAGTATTTCATATCCAACAATCGGTGTGAAACTTGGAGGTCGAGACCACACAACGGTTATCCACTCTTGTGAGAAGATAAAACGTGAAGTTGTTGTGGATAGCGAGCTTGCAAAAGAGATTCAAAATATACGCACTCTCCTTGTATGAACTTTCCGCCCATATTATCCACACATTATATGTTTTCCGTCTACAAAAATACCGCATCAATAGGTTCTAATTTTCATTTATCCCCTTATCAACAACCCTAATAGAAGTCGTATGTATATTTCAATAGAAAAAAAGATATTCATTGAGACAGTGTATAAAGTCGCGCGATTCGCCGAACGCAAAAACACATCTCTTCCTGCACTCTCCTCAATCCTCATTATCGCCGGCGACGAGAGTATAAAAATGCGCGCAACAAATCTCGAGACTGGCATCGATCTTAAACTTGAAGGAGAGTGTAAAAGCAAGGGAGTTGTCGCAATTCCAGCGACCGTACTTCAGCAAATAGCCGGGTCGCTCACCCCAGAAGGGAGAATAACACTCGAACATACCGGGGATATCGTTTCTCTCACAAGCGGTACGGGTAAGAGCTCTATAAAAACAGTACCCCATGATGATTTTCCCTCAATTCCATTTCCGGAAAATCAAAAAAATAAAATAATCCTTCCCGGAACCCTTCTCCGCACTCTCCTTACCTCAATCGCTTCTTGTGCATCAAACTCAACCATACGCCCCGAACTCTCAAGCATCAGCCTTTCCTTAGAGGGAGGTGTGCTCACAATAGTCGCAACAGACTCATTCAGGCTTGCGGAAAAGAAAACAGCGCTCAGCAACAAAGGAATACAAGGAAAACTCCTTATTCCGGCAAAAAATGCCATAGAAATAGCGCAAGCCCTACCAGATGGCGACATCACCCTGACATTCGATGAGCATCAATGTGCGTTTTCTAGTGCGACCGGAGTGATGGTCTCACGGCTTACAAACGCAAACTATCCTGATTACCGGCAGATTATCCCGAAAGAATCCATCGTTGAAGCCATAGTCCTCAGAAAAGATTTTGAAACCGCATTAAAAAGAACAGCTATTTTTTCAGATTCTTTCCAAAAAATACGCATCAATTTTGATCCTAAAAAAAATCATTTTTCTTTTTTTGCCCACAATATCGATATAGGGGAATCAATAGAGACACTTTCTGCACAAATAACCGGAAGCGCCCTCGATCTCTCTTTCAACCACCGCTATCTTTCAGCAGTACTCGCACTCACAAATACAGAAAGCCTTTCACTCACCGCAGCCGGCATCGGACGTCCGATCATTATAAAAGGAGTCGGTGATCCCTCCCTCCTTTATCTCATTTCACCAATGAATCAATAGGTTCAAAAAATTAAGGTGTTGTCGTTGCGACGGTCGAGAGGGGAACTGGAAGCATAACTCCACCGGAAAAATCATTCGGATGGGAGGCATACCATGCGGAAATACCATACTCCCAGTACGCGAATTGAGGATCATTTGAGGGATTTGTTGGCGGTGGCCCAAGCGGGTTATTTTTATCAACCCAATACAGCAAACTGTGCGGCACAATCATTCCGTTTTTGTCCGGTATGCGCCAATTCCCTTGAAGCATTGGAGGCACTGTGGTTGGGATAGGATCCGGTTCTCCGAAATACATCTTCGGATATTTTGAAAGCGCATATGCCATCGCTGCATGCCACATCGGCGCCGCAATGAAACCCGCGATCGACTTCACCATCGGAGTATCGTTATTGTTTCCTGCCCATACACCGAGCGCTATTGAGGGGGAGTAGCCGATCACCCACGCATCACGCGTATCATTTGTTGTACCAGTCTTGACCGCAACATCATACCCGGGAAAAGAAAGCGGTGAGTTAAGCGAATATTCCGGCAACCGAGCCGGAGCATCGGAAAGCATTGCGGATATATCGCGCGCAATATGCGCCGGGATCACACGCACCGGCTGCGGAGTATATTTCTGTAGAACTTGTCCTTGCGAATTATCAACCTCAAGAATGCCGGTCGGCGTATTTTTCACCCCGTCGTTGGCGAATGCCGCATAGGCGCCCACAAGGTCAAGAAGACGCACTTCACCCCCACCAAGCACTAAAGTGAGGCCGTATTGATTCGGGTCGCCGAGCGAAGTCAGGCCGAATGATTTTGCGAGGTTGATGGCATTTTGTATGCCGACCAAATACAACACCTTGACTGCAGGAACATTGATTGATTGCGCTAAGGCGGTCTCAAAAGTCATTGGTCCGCGGAACCTACCGTCATAATCGACCGGCGCATAACAGGGCGGGGTGCTGTCGGTGACCGCAGAAGGCGGACAGGCGGTTGAAAATTGTGTCGGTACGTCAAATACGACCGTATCGCGCGTATAACCCTTCATAAGAGCGAGCGCATAAATAAAAGGCTTCATTGTTGAGCCGGGTTGCCGCAACGCGAGTGCGGAGTTGTACTGCCCGTCGATGGTGGTATCGAAAAAATTTCGAGAACCGACCATTGCCAGTATTTGTCCGGTGGCCGGATCAATAGCAACCAACGAAGCGTTTGAGGCCTTAAAATCCTTTTCATTTCCCGGCGCATACTGATGCACAATCGACTCCGCTTGCGTTTCAAGATTCGCATCGAGAGTCGTCGTCACCTTCAGTCCTGAGACGAGCGCATTCGGTCCGTAAGTCTGTTCAAGCTGATTGAGGATGTAAAAGACGAAGTGCGGAGCGATAATTGAGTTCTGGCCTGCCGGAGCGAAAGAAACGATTTCATTCTTCGCCGCGGTATAAGCAGCGGTATCTATGAAACCAAGCGTATGCATCCGCTCAAGAACAAGATTTTTACGCGTATCAAGTTCTGCACGGTGCGTACCATACGGAGAATAATACGTAGGAGCCTGAATCATCGCTGCAAGATACGCCGATTGCGCGAGGGAAAGGTCTTTCGCTGGGATATTGAAATATGCTTCCGAAGCCGCATCAATGCCATACAAAGTGCCTCCGTACGGGATGTCGTTGAGATATGTTGCAAGAATTTGGTTTTTCGAATACACCTGTTCGAGTTTGATCGCAAGCACCAGTTCGTGTATTTTGCGGATAATACTTTTTGTATCAGTGAGGAGAGTGTTTTTTACGACTTGTTGCGTGATGGTTGAACCGCCTTGGGAAAGCGAGCCGCTGAAAATATCAGCAAGCATGGCACGGATAATCGATGTGATACGGATGGCCCCGTGCTCGTAAAAACTCGAATCCTCGATCGCAACAGTCGCGTTTATGGCATTGGGCGCTATAGCGGAAAGCGGAACGACATTCCGTTTTGCATCCCGATTGTAGTCATACAGCAGCACCTGGCCGGTGCGATCGTAAATCTTAGTGGATTGGTCAACCTGGCGCGCGGCGAAAGAGCCAATATCGGGCGCCGGCGTAAGAATGACGGCAATGAGAATTCCGCCCGCCGCAAGGAATCCGAGCCCGAAGAACGCAAGAGTAAGCGCCAAAAAAACATGCCGCCACGACGTATGTCGGAATGAAACCATGGTACGTATGCTACCATGCGCGGCCCGGTAAAACCGGGCCGCGCATACGGGAACGCTAGTCAATAATGCTCGTCTTCCTCCTCATCCAGACTCTCCAATTCATCCTCTTCATCATACAGATCGTCCTCCTCGCGAATTTCATCCTCGTCCATGCGAATACATTATTTAATTTAACCCCGCGACAAGGGGCGCATATATTTGAGCAAAAAAAATTACCAATGCAAGCGCATTTCTTCCCTAGTGTGGATTAGAACCCATTTCAAACCCCTCCCCGCGAGGGGTATGCGGCAGAAAGAGGCTCTCGGAGCCCGACGGGGCGAGAGCGAGCCGCTTTTTCAGCAGAAAAAGACGGCGTACTCCTTTCTGTCGCATACCCGAGCGGGGGTTTGAGATGAGTTCTAATGTTTTTGAAGGCCAACGGCAAGTGCGGTGATACCGATGGCTATGGCATCGATCTCATCATCCATTCGTTTTTTCTCGGGAAGCGAAAGAAGCCGGGGAATCATCTGTGCGACTGCTGTTTTAGTTGCGCCGCCGTAGCCGGTAACCGCAAGTTTTATCTGCTGCGGAGAATATTCTACGACCGGGACCGAGGCTATGCCGGCGGCGGCAAAAACGGCGCCCCGCGCCTCAGCGACGCCAAGTGCGGTTTTTTTATTTATGCCGAAAAAAAGCGTCTCAATTGCGAGCGCATCGGGTGCGTATGCATGAAGCGCGCCCGTGACAGCGCGAGAAACATGAGCGAGACGATTTTCGGGCGCGCCTTTCTCCGGTAGCACACAATCGCTCCAAAGGAGCGTAGGACGTGACGGATTGCCTTCGATAACCGCGATACCGAGACGATCGTAACCGG
The DNA here is from genome assembly GCA_021778295.1 of bacterium. Lineage (GTDB taxonomy): Bacteria > Patescibacteriota > Minisyncoccia > Phycocordibacterales > Phycocordibacteraceae > C7867-001. The sequence continues at coordinate 38,798 of JAJYCP010000003.1, read as the reverse complement.
GGTCAATCGCCAGTATTCTCATAACCCCGCGCATTGCTAAACACTCTCTGTACATCGGCATGTTCATCGAGCTCCGTAAGAATGGCTTGAAGCCGCTCCTCATCAGTGCCAGAAACATCAATACGCGGTTCATGTGGGACATAAGAGCCATCCGAAGTTTTTTTGAAAGCCCAGCTTGCCGCGCCCGGGGCGGAGAGTTCTACCCCCTGCGTTATAAGCAGGTGTTTTATTTCTTGCGTTGTACGATTCTTGTTGTCGGTAAGCGCATCAACAAGCAACGCGACGCCGCCCGGACCAAACGCTTCGTACAAAACCCGCTCAAGATCTCCGGAATCTTTCGCTATACCCTTGGCTACCGCTCGTTCGATATTTTCTTTCGGCATATTCTCCGCTTTTGCCCGGAGAATGGCAACAGAGAGTGAAGGCGCCGAGAGATTTCCTCCGGCTTTTTTCGATTCAAGAGCTATCAGGCGCGCGTAGCGGGCAAAAACTCGGCTTTTTGCCGCGTCAGTCACCGATTTTTGCCTCTTGATCTGAGACCATTTGCTGTGTCCCGACATGTATGCACTATACCAAATGCAAAATAGCGCGCGGTACCGGTCAATTTTGAAGATAAGAACGACCCTTTAAGGTGAGTATGCGTCCGCGGGAAGAACGCTCGATAAAACCAAGCCGCAGCAAAAAAGGTTCATACATATACTCAACCGTATCAGGGTCTTCATGCAGGGCCGCCGCGAGCGCGCGGATGCCCGCCGGACCGCCGCGGAACCCCTCGGCTAATGTAATAAGATAGCGGCGGTCATCTTTTGTAAGGCCGCAGGAATCAATACCAAAAAGCGTACACGCCTCGTCGCAGAGCGCGGCAGAAAGCGCGCGTTCATGCACTTCGGAAAAGTCGCGCACGCGCTTCAAAAGCGCATTTGCGACGCGCGGCGTGGCGCGACTGCGCGCCGCGATGCGCTCAATGACTTCCTCAGGAGCCGAAAGTTCCAGAAGGAGAGCCGAGCGGCGGATAATATCGCGCAGATCGTCGTCACTGTAAAAATCAAGCTGATACACGCCACCACCGAAACGAGAGCGCAACGGGCCGGACAGCTCCGCAACGCGCGTTGTCGCACCGACGAGCATAAAAGGCGGGAGTGAGAGCTCAACAGTGCGCGCCGAAGGACCTTTCCCGAGCACAATATCAAGATGTCCTGATTCAAGCGCGGGGTAGAGAAGTTCCTCGATTTTGCGCGAGAGACGATGAATCTCGTCGATAAAAAGAACCGTATTCGGCTCGAGACTGGTGAGTATCGCCGCAAGGTCTCCGGCGCGCTCTATGGCAACCCCGGACGTGCTCTTGAGCGGGGATTCGAGCGTCGCGGCAACAAGATGAGCGAGGGTTGTTTTCCCCACTCCGGGAGGACCGTAAAAGAGAATATGCTCGGGCATCCCGCCGCGCTTTTTAGCGGCATCAATGGCGATGCGTATATTCGCTTTTATCTGTTTCTGGCCGACATAGTCATCCCAGCGCACCGGCCGGAGCGCTGCATCAAGCGCTTGGGGGAGCGAATCAGGATTCCGCAAGGGGGTTGACATATAAATGGTGTAGTGCTAGCATTCTATCACAGATTTCTTGTTCCTGTTCATACTCCTCTAGGCAAGGCTTGACGGCTTCAGGGCGACTCCCCAAGGACTTTCTGGGTTGCTACTTTCGGGTGGCGATTCTGGGAATCTCCTCAGGTGTTTTGTCTACCCCGCGTTACTGCGGGTTCTGCCTGGAGGAGTATGTGCGGGAATGTAAAAACCGCGGGTAACCCCCGCGGTTTTTCCTACTGCGGCAGGTCGACAGTTGCAGCCACTTCAGAAAGAGAAGTGATGCCCGCGAGAGCCTTCAGTATGCCGTCCTGCGCCATGGTCAAGTACCCCTTTGTTGCGGCGATTTTCGCAATTTCGTTTGCAGGCGGATTGTCGCGCAGGAATTCCGCAAGCTCGTCATCCATAAAAATTGCCTCATACAAACCGATACGGCCTTTATAACCGGTCTCTTCGGCATGTGCGGGAGCCGCTTCCCATACCGTCTCTATTTTTTCCGGAAGAAGCGTCTTGTCGGCAAGCGACTCGAATACTTTCGCGATTATCCGTTTCTCTTCATCCGTGAGGGGGCGCTCCCTTCGTGTGTCGGGATCAAGTTTTCGGAGAAGACGTTGCGCCATTGAAACGGTAACCGCCGACCCGAATGATTTCGGATCGGCACCGAGGTCGGCAAGGCGCGGGAACGTGCCGGCCGCATCATTGGTGTGGAGCGTGGAGAAGACAAAATGGCCCGTGAGTGCCGCCTGGATGGCGATATTCGCCGTTTCGCCGTCTCGGATCTCACCGACCATGATGATATCCGGGTCCTGACGCACGATGGAGCGAAGCCCTTCGGCAAAGGTGTATTTCTTGTCCTCGACCTGCGTCTGCACGATACCGCTCAAATGATATTCGATAGGATCTTCAATGGTGATTATTTTTATTTCCGGCGCGTAAATTTCTCGCAGGAAAGAATACAGCGTGGTCGTCTTGCCGCTTCCGGTCGGGCCGGTGGTGAGCAGCATTCCATTTGACCGTCGAATTTCCTTTTCGAGCCGCGCGAGCAACTTCGGGTTGATACCGAGCTCTTTGTAGGAAACCTTAGTCGTTTCGGGGTCAAGAATGCGCAGCACAATCGCTTCACCGTATTTTCCCGGAATGAAAGAAGCGCGCATCTCCAACTCTCCGCTCGAACGCGAGACGCTGAAACGGCCGTCCTGCGCTCGGTTGGTGACGTTAAGCTTCACGCCTGAAAGAAGCTTCAGGCGTGAATTAAGCTGATGGGAACTGTTCGGGTCAAAGGAATGCACGTCGGCAAGAAGTCCGTCAATCCGTAAGCGTAAACGTGTTTCTTTTTCCTCCGGCTCGAAATGAATGTCGGAAGCGCGAAGCGCAAATGCGCCCGCGAAAATAGTTTCAAGCAGATGCGAGACATGCTCAAGCGATTTAGAAGCGGCCGCCTCGGTGAGTTTCTGGTCCAATAACGCCCGGGTCGCGGCTCCTTTTGAAAACTCGGCGGACACGTTTTCCGCGACAACGAAAACGCCCGTCTTTGATTGTGTCGCGAAGGAAAGCTCGCTATAGCGCGACAGCACTTTATCAAGGCCTTTTTTTGAAACGAAGAACTCCCGAACTTGGAAGCCATTCTGTGCGAGCTCAGTGCGAAGTTCTGCAAGCGCTGGATTATTCGGATTGTGAATTGCGAGCGAAAGATCTTCCGCAGTACGAGCAAAGGCGGCCGCTTCGGCCGCGCGCGCTTTCTCTTCGGGAATCGTGCGGAGCGCCTCGACATCAACCGCGTGAAGCGAGAGATCGGTGTAAGGAATAGCATATTTTTCCGAGAGGATGCGCGTGAGGTCTTCTTCTTCTTGTTCACGCACTTCAGCAAGCTTTCTTGTTGTACGTTCGGCATCAAATGGCAAATCCATGAGGGAATCATACCATCGTCGCACGCTCTCGGCAGTACCGCCGTTTTGGGGAGGACGGGCGTATTTTCCATTCGGCGGTACAATCCAGGCATGGAGAGGAATGCGCACATAACGGACACCGAAGCGCTTTCGCTTGAAGCCGGCGCATTCGCCCGTGCCCTGTCGCCAAACGCACAGGGAGCAATGCTCGTCACGCTCTCGGGTGAGCTTGGAGCGGGGAAGACCGCTTTCACCCAAGCGGTTGCGCGCTCGCTTTCTATAGAAGAAACGGTGAGCAGTCCGACGTTCGTTCTCGAGAAAATCTATAAACTTCCGGAAGACAAGCGCTTCAAGCGTCTCATCCATATTGACGCATATCGGCTCGACTCGGGAGCCGATCTCGCCGCGCTCGGGTTCGACGAACTCATGCGCGATGCCGGGAATCTCATTTTCCTCGAGTGGCCGGAAAAAGTTTCCGATCAGCTCCCTAAGCCGGCTGTCCATATCGTACTTACAGCACATCAGGATGGTTCACGCACCCTTGCCTATGGCTAAAAAACAAAAGAAACGCATCGTGCTTCTCGACACGCACGCGATTATTCATCGCGCGTACCATGCGCTTCCGGAGTTCACCAGTCCCTCCGGAGCCCCGGTCGGCGCGCTCTACGGGCTTATTTCGATGATGCTTAAAATCATTACCGATCTCGCACCCGACTACATGGCTGCCTGTTACGACTTGCCTAAACCGACCATACGCCACGAAGCGTACGCGCTCTACAAGGCGACGCGAGTGAAAACCGATGACGCGCTTGCACTGCAGCTGCAGGCTTCGCGCAAGATTTTTGAAGCATTTGGAATCCCTCGGTACGAGCGCGAAGGATTTGAAGCCGATGATCTTCTCGGCACCATCGCACATGAATTGAGAAAGGGAAAAGGGATAGACATCATCATCGCTTCGGGCGATATGGACACACTGCAATTAGTGGTCGATGAACTGGTGCGCGTCTATACGCTGAAGAAAGGAATACAGGACACGATTCTTTACGACGAGAAAGCGGTACAAGCTCGATTCGGATTCCCGCCCGTGCTCATTCCGGACTGGAAAGGGCTTCGCGGCGATCCCTCCGATAACATAAAAGGCGTTCCCGGTATCGGCGAAAAGATCGCGACAGAACTCATAACGAACTTCGGCACAATCGAGAAAATATACGCGACTCTCGCGAAAAATGAGGCAGTATTCGGTACAAAAGGCATCAAGCCGCGTACAGTTGCACTGCTTAAGGAACACGAAGAGGAAGCTCGTCTCTCGAAAGCGTTAGCAACGATTCGTCTTGATGCGCCTATCGCCTTTGCGCTCCCCGACAGGTCCTGGAGAGAAACTGTCGATACACGGAAAGTTTTGTCGCTTCTTGACGAACTCGGTTTCCGATCGCTTCGTGAGCGAGCGCGCAATGTTCTTATAAAATCCTCGCTCCCTGCCTCACACACCCAGGAGTCTGAGTCGGCAGATACAAGCGTTCCATCCGAATCCGCTCCGGAGGAGGTAGACCCCACACAGCTCGCGCAAGCCGCGCTGATGCTCTGGCTCATCTCTTCGGAATTTACGAATCCGTCCTTGGACGATATTCTCGCCTTTACCAAAAAGCGTTCCTTTGCAGGCGCCTACAGCGCGCTTGAAAAACAATTAACAGAACTTGGGAGAGTGAAAGAAGTGTATGAGCGCATAGAGAAACCGCTCATGCCGGTTTTGCGAGCGATGGAGACGCGCGGCGTTCTCATCGATCTGAATATACTCACTACGCTTGGGAAAAAGTATCGGGCCGAACTCAAAATAATCGAGGACCGCATTCACGCGGCCGCCGGCCGCGCGTTCAACGTGAGTTCGCCGAAACAGCTTGGCGAGGTGCTCTTTGATGAGCTCAAACTCATTCCGCAGCGGCAAAAGAAAACCGCCGGCGGCGGGCGTTCCACGCGCGAAAGCGAGCTCGAGAAAATTCGCGACGCGCACCCCATTGTCGGCGACATCATCGAGTATCGCGAATTGAAGAAACTCCTCTCGACGTATATCGAGAATCTGCCGCCAATGCTCGATGCCGAGCACCGTCTCCACGCGGAATTTCTCCAGACCGGTACGACGACCGGCCGCATCGCATCCCAGAACCCGAACCTCCAGAATATCCCGCTGCATTCAGAGCGCGGGCGCGCGGTACGCCACGCGTTTATTGCATCACCCGATTTCACACTCGTTGCACTCGATTACTCGCAGATAGAATTGCGGCTTGCGGCGATCCTCTCAGGAGATGAAAAGCTCTGCGAGATTTTTCGTAGCGGCCGCGACGTACATACGGAAGTCGCCGCGCATGTCTTTCATGTTGCGCCCGAGCAGGTCGACCGGGAAATGCGCCGGCGAGCGAAAGTCATAAACTTTGGCATCCTCTACGGCATGGGCGTGAACGCGTTGCGGCAACAACTCGGCAGCACGACCGCCGAGGCGCATGCTTTTTATGAGGAGTATTTTGGTCAATTCAAGACACTCTCCGACTACATGGAAAAGACAAAAGGTTTTGCGCGCAAACACGGGTACACCGAGACCCTCTTCGGCCGTCGCCGGCAATTCCCGGAAATGAAGTCATCCCTGCCGTATGTACGCTCCCAAGCGGAGCGTATGGCCGTCAACGCGCCACTGCAGGGAACTCAGGCGGACATCATCAAGCTCGCAATGGTGCGCGTGCATGACCTGCTGGAGAAGGAGGACGCGCTCAAAGACGCGTATTTGCTTCTCCAGGTACACGATGAACTCGTGTATGAGATACGTACTGCTCGGGCGAACGCGCTCGGCATACAGATTAAAAAAATTATGGAGTCTGTCCTTTTTGATAAGGAAACGCACGGCGTGCCGATACTCGCACTTATGAAATCCGGAACCGATTGGGGGGCTATGCACGAAGTATGATCTATCTTTTTTACGGGACTGATGTGGCGAAAACGCGCGCAAAAACATTTGCGTGGATAGCGGCTGCGCGAGTAAAAGAGCCAAACCTCACGTACATACGCCTCTCTCGCGAAGACGTAACTCCGGCCGCACTCGAAAACGCCGCGCTTTCGGGAGGTCTTTTCACCAAACGACTTTTGATACTCATTGATGATCCATTTCCTTCGGCGCAAAGAAAAGTAAGCGAACAGGATGAAAACGAAGACGACAGTGAAGATCCGGCACACAGCGTGCTCGAAACATACCTCGAGCCGCTTGCCGCTTCCGATAACGCAATTCTCATTCTTGCGCCGAAACTCACTGCGGCGAAAGCAAAGAAACTCGGAACACAAACGACACTGGAATATGTATTCAACCTGCCGCCCGGGGAAGCCGCCGACCGCGGATTCAATGGCAACCTGGTAAATGCGCTTGCGACGAAGAATCGAGAGAAGCTCTGGCTCGAGATTAGTCGCGCACTTCGCCGGGGCGATGCGCCGGAAATGCTCCACGGTCTCTTACAGTGGAAAGCGCGCGATCTTATATCCGCAGGCGGCCGTGCGTGGAAGCCCGAAGAGTCGCGGCGCCTGTCGCTTACGCTCATAGCACTTCTGCAAGACTCTCGGCGCGGCGGGCTGGACCTCTCTCTTTCTCTTGAGCGTTTCGCGCTCTCAATCTGAATGTGCGCCCACCAGGGCTCGAACCTGGGACCGTCTCCTTAAAAGGGAGCTGCTCTACCAACTGAGCTATGGGCGCAACACAAGGCGAAAAGAACGTTACTAATCTAACACTATGCCTAGTTTTTTCTAGTAACTGAACGCATCGACGGTTTTCCCCTGCGCATCGAGAAGTTTCACCACTTCGTTCTGAGGACGCCACATTGAGGTCGTACGACCGAGGTAGACGCGCCACGTAGCGCCCTCAAAATCAGCGTCATTTTTATGCGCATTGACGCAACCGTTGTAGTTCAAATAATTCACCAAAAAGCTCTGGCACGCGCCCGAAGTGTTTGCGGGAGGCGAGAGCACTGCCTGGCAACGCGAAAGGGTATTCACATAATCAACACAGGCGGCGTCGCGGATATAGCCGGAACCGTAAAACGAAGCAAGTTCATCGGAAGGCAAAGGACAATTCTGCGGCAATGGCGGGGAGAATTTCTGAAAAGTGCTGAAGTAGCCGATACATTTATTGTCGCGGAAGGACGCGCCGATGGGCGATTGTCCAGAGATAATCAGCGCCTGCGTGCCGGGGGTAAGCACAATGTCCTGCACGGCGTTCACGATGCCCGACGTCGGTACTTCCGTTCCTTGGGGAATGATCGCCGCGGCGCCGGTCGCGGCGCTCTCAAGGGTCCATCCGGAGATGTCGACCGGCACGGTCGCATTTTGGGCGACCGTTATCTCGATATATTCGTTTTCGGGATTGGCCGAACCGGCGCCCGAGACATAGTGATTCATCGAAACGATTCCGTAGTAGGGCGAAGGAGTACCGAAGCTGGTACCTCCCACCAAGGTAGGAAGTGATACGCCTGTACTGCCCGGGATGCCGCCGCCGCTTGAGGAGCCCGGCAGAGAAACATATCCGCTCCCGACTGAAAAAGGAGCATGCGGAAACGAAAGGTACGTGCCGCCGCCGAGCGCACCCGGCTCGGCGAGAGTGGGACCGGAGAATGCGATCGGATGCAACGGACCGCCCGTAGCGATCCAGACGAGAAATATGAAGACAAATATCCCGACAAAAAACCACGCGTCATGCTCCATACGGAGATACTACCAAGGAAACCTCAATTTTGCGCGTGGAGCCGTGCAAGCTCCTCGCGCACAACCTGCGCATCACTCCAGGGAGTCTTGGCACCATGCGCTTCCATAATAAACGGGTCGGTACCTTTCCCAGAAATTAAAACCGCGTCTCCCGCGCGCGCATACGTCAGTGCCGCACGTATAGCAGCGCGTCGGTCCATAATGATCTCAGGCGCGCGTTCCATATCGCGTGCCATAGCATCGACAATGCCGCGCGGGTCCTCGTCATACGGATCCTCATTCGTCAGGATGACCTTGTCGCACGCCTCATCCGCGATCTTGCCCATCAAAGGACGCTTCCACACGTCTCGTCCGCCACCGGTATTTCCGAGGACGCATATTTTTCTACGTTTCGGAAACGCATCGTAGAGGGCCTGCAGCGAATCCGGCGTGTGCGCATAGTCGACAATAGCGAGAAAATCTTGTCCCGAATCTATGCGTTCAACGCGCCCGCGGACAACGGGAAGATGCGCGAGTGCGCGTGCGGCGTCCGGAACCGAAATGCCGAGCGTCGAGCTCATCTTCATCGCGGCGAGCGCGTTCAACGCATTGAATTTCCCCGGAAGAGGGACGGTGACGGGAATACCGGCATAGGTAAATATGACATGCGCGTCATCATTCTCACGAATATCAAGTTCATGGGCGCTAAAGCCTATGGCGCGCGTGCCGCGCATCGATAGAAAGGAACGGCTTTCGGGTATATCTTCGTTTGCGACGAGTATACGGGCGTGTTTGGGCGACCGGGAGAGCGTTCGTACGATCGCACGTTTTGCCGCGACGTAATTTTCAAACGATCCATGGCTCTCGATATGTTCTCTCTGGATGTTCGTGACGATGAGTCCGTCGAGGTTAAGGAACAGGTGCCGATGTTGGGGTACGCTTTCAGAGGTTATCTCTATGACCGCGTGCGTACAGCCGGCGCGGAGCGCTTTGCGCATAAACGCTTGGGCGAATCCGCGGCCTTGCAGCGTCATCTTATAAAGATTCGGCTCCGATAGGTCATTGATCGCAAAACGAATAGTCGAAATAAGCGCGGTGCTATAGCCGGCTCCGCGCAGGATGGTGAAAAGCATCTCCGCGGTCGTCGATTTTCCTTTCGTTCCGGTGATGCCGATAATCGTGAGGCGGCGGGCGGGGAATCCGTAAGAAAGCGCCATAAGGAACGCAAGCGCGCGGTGGTACGCGGGCCGCAGAACGCGGACGAGCGGTTCAGGCACGATCTTTTTGAGAACACGAACGATTCGATTGACGAATTCGTACATAGTACCGATTTAGTGGGTGACGGAAAGCGCCGCTTTGAGCCGGGCCTCCTTGCCGACCGTTTCCTCAGGGATCGTTTGGAGCGCCACGCGTGCTTCGCGTTCGGTGTAACCGAGCGCGATAAGCGTATCAAAGACTTCACCGTCCGCGTTATCGTGGTTGTGCGGCCCGATCTTATCGGCAAGTTCAAGGAGCATTTTCTCCGCGCTTTTTTTACCGAGCCCGACAACTTTGGTGAGGTACGCAAGATCGCGTTTGCCGATAGCGCCTTCAAGGGCGGCGCGCGGCGCGCGGCGTAGCAGAGAAAGCGCCGTCTTGGGGCCTACGCCCGAGACCGAAAGCATGTGTTCAAAAAAATCGCGGTCCGCCGCGTCGGGGAAGCCGTAGAGTTCCATACCGTCCTGCTTAACCGCAAGATACGTCGCAAGTCGCACTTCGCCGCCGACTGAGAGCGTCTCCGGCGCGCTCATGCGCACCTCGATACCGAAGCCCGCAACTTCAACGACGGCACTTGCCGCACCGATAGAAAGCACGTGTCCGCGAATCTGCCGGATCATAAGCGTATCCTAACACTCCTGCGCCCGGTGGCGCATACTTGCGGTTCGTGCGCGTTGGAGGTAGATTGTGCGGACATGGCGATTACCAGCTCAGCAAAGAAAGCAATTCGTTCTTCGGCCAGGAAGCGCGTCTTTAACCTGCGCCGTAAGGATGCGATGCGCGACACAACCAAGGAATTTACGAAGGCGATTGCCGCCCGAGATGTTGCTGAAGTCGAGAAACTTCTGCCCAAGGTCTATGCCGCAATAGATAAGGCCTGTAAACGCGGCGTTATCAAAGACAATACCGCCAATCGTAAGAAATCACGTGTTGCGGCCCTTGTCCGCCGGGTGCAAGCGTAAAGTAAAAATGAAAGAGAAAAACAACACGCGCCCCGAAACGGCGCGTGTTGTTTTTTGTGCTTCCGACTGGAATCGAACCAGTATCACCTCCTTCGGAGGGAGATATCCTATCCATTGAACGACGGAAGCCTTCCTAAGCCCACTTGTTATACACCGCAGCGAAGGCGAATGCGAGCAGCAAAAATACAATGATGCCGAATACTATCGCCCGCGCGACGCCAATGCGCGGCGCAAAATAATAAATAATGAACATGTATGGTATCCATGCGACAAGCGTTCCAAACAAGACGAAACGCGCGTGTTGAGAAACCGCCAGAGCGCCGTCAATGTGCCCTATAAAAAGGTACGAAAGCCAGGTCACAATCGGGAAGAGCGCAGCGACCCGCGAAAGTGTCGGGAATCCGGAGAGCTGGAATGCGGTTACAAGCATGGTGAACGCGCCGCCCGCGATAAATGCAAAAAAGTACTCGATCATGGGAAGTACAGGGTGCCCTCGAGAGGAATCGAACCTCTATTGCCGGCTCCGCAAGCCGGTGTCCTATCCGTTGAACGACGAGGGCAATCGGTTGACTCTACCGCGTACACGAGTTTTTTCAAAATCCGAGCCATGCCGCCACCAGGTCCGTAAGGGTATGATGATGTTCGTTCTCATCAACGTGCTGAAGGAAATGAGCGTATACCGCATCCGCATCAACGCCCGCAAGCGGTACGAGCAAATGCGGCGAAAACCAACTCTCATTTTTTATGGAGAGCAGGGGCGGGAACTCGCCTTCGATATCCTCAAGCACGGAAAAAGAAAGCATTCGCTCAAAAGGATGCAATTCGTCGCCGATGTATAACCCCTGCTCGACAAGACGGAAACGATGCAGAGGCGGATGCTTTGCCGCATGGAGCGCAAGCGCAATCGCGGCAACGACAACGAGGACCGCGAGCAGATAATTGCTGAAGAGCACCAACGCAATGGTGAGAGCGGTGGCGATGATGCCGAGTACCCAATACCAATCGGCGCTTTTCGGGTTGTGGTCGTACTCTTTGCCTTCCCATTCGAGAATAACGCTTCGGGGCATAGAGAAATCATACCAGAATGCGCGTCACAGCTTTGCTGTAGCGAATTCATTTGTGTACAAGCGTCCGATCGGTTTTGAGACCGACTTGACAATAAAACACAGTTTTGTATAACTATTCCGGAAGTAAATGCCTTCGCAAGAAGGATTCTCTTTGGAATCGACGATGCATCCTGGAGGGCAAGATGAACATAGTGCGTGTCACAGCATTCTGCTGTTTCGTGGGGGCCTTGTCGGCGTTCTCAACTCCGGCTCTGGCCTCAAGCGGCACCTTTGAGTTGGGTGTGGGCATGACGGATTACCGCGCCGTTCCAAACGGAACCTGGTACGAAAAAGGATTCCCCTATCACCTCAAACTCCGCAGCACCGCATGGATGGTGGGCTGGCGACAACCGCTAACGCGTCATATTACGGCGCATATCGATTGGATATCTCTTGGTTTTGCGGCGTCCAATTCATGGGACACGTCGGCCGGTGCAAATTATAATCGCGTCGAGCATCGTTGCTACGGTGCATGTGCTCCCATGGCCCACTTTGTAGGTAACGGATCGACATCCGGGCTGGCTCTTTCACTCGCACGACACTTCGGGCGTGGCGGGTGGTTCTTCTTAACCGCCGGCCTCTACATCAATCGAGTACGGTGGGAGGAACACGTGTACCATTGGCAACCATCGTCGCTGATTCCGGCGCGCAACTTGTACGTTGCGCATCATACGCGCTGGGAAGTCGCTCAGGTGTTTGGCGCCGGCGTGCGGTTCGGCCGTTGGACGCTGACGGATCAGCTGTATGCCGTACGAGCCCGCGGCGACAGCGTCCCAGCGATTTTCTGGGGCGCGGACACACTGATGGCGGGAGTGAACTTCTGACTCAAAAACCAAAGGAGCTCCGAATTTTAATTCGGAGCTCCTTTTCGTTTATGTACGCAGTCTCTTTCTCAACCAGCGGAAGGGGTGGGACTCGAACCCACATGACCTTGCGGTCTCCAGTTTTCAAGACTGGTGGAATAACCATTATCCGACCCTTCCGTATCTGATCCAACTACTCTTTAGGTAGTGTTCTTCTGCGTGGCAGTTTGGGCACAATAACTCCAAGTTACCCATGTCATTTTTGTATTGGCATGTGCTTGGATAGGGGTTCCGCTCGTCCGGTAACCGCGCACTAAGCGTCTAGCTACTGCGCCGATGATGATATGTGCACCGGCACATCGTCATGCGTAGCGTGCTGATTTTTCGGACGGAACCAAATAAGATAGATGATTTCAAGGATGCCGAGCGTGTTAACGATGAGTAGTGCGATAAACCATCCTTTCTGGCTACCGCGCGCGGCATACCAGAGCGCAAAACCCTTCAAAACAATAGTCCAGAGCGTTATCGCGAAAAGGAACGGGATGAATAAACTCGCGAATCCTGACATGTAGGGAGAGTAGAATGGGGTGAACGCGTGCATATGCGCCCAGTATACCATACACTTTCCTCATGCGGTATCTTGGCGTGGATTATGGAAGCAGCAAGATAGGTCTCGCGCTCTCTGACGATGCGGGGACTATGGGTTTTCCTCATGCTGTCATTGCGAACACCCCGAGGATTCTTGAGGAACTGTGTACGCTTATAAAAAAAGAACACATCGGCGCGGCGGTCATCGGAGAATCGCGTACGCTCATGGGTGGCGAGAATCCGATTGCGAAGGATGCCCGGTCGATCGGCGATCAGATTGTCGAGCGGGCAGGCATACCGGTTTTTTTCGAGTCAGAGATCTTTACCAGTGCCCAAGCGCGCCGCACGCCCGTCCGCGCCAAAAAATCGCGCGCGCCGCGTTTGCGTAAGGCAGTTGACGCTTCTGCCGCCGCACTCATCCTTACCAGCTATCTTTCACACACGAGCCATGGATAAACCGCGCATAACGATCGACGAACTGAATAAAATAGAAATAAAAATCGGTACCGTACGAAGCGCCGAGCGCGTACCCGAAACCGATAAGCTCGTGCGGCTCACAGTCGATTTCAATGAGGAACGTAACCCGCGCCAAATCATTTCTGGCATTGCCGCATACGTAGCGGAGCCCGAATCGCTCTGCGGACGCCAACTCGCTTTCGTGACGAACCTTGAGCCGCGCACGATACGCGGCCTTGAGAGCGATGGCATGCTTTTCGCCGTGGGATCTGATGAGTCGTTCGCATTCCTGATACCAGACCGGGACGTGCCCCCTGGCACCCGTACACACTAAAATACGCCGCATCTTTATCGACACGGTATACTCTACACATGTCTTTCGCTTTCGGTGAACGCTTGCGCGCATCTTTTGCGCCGCCGCAGTATCTCGCTCTTCCACTTTCCGGTATCGATGTATCAACGAGCGGCGTCAAGACGGTACGTCTCGCAGAGAGCGTACGAGGTCTCATTTTGGCGAGCTATGCCGAAGCACGGTTGCCTTCAGGCGCGTTTATCGATGGCGAGATAATAGATCGCAATGCAGTTGTCGAAGCACTCACTGCCGCTACAAAAGCAGCTGGTATTTTCGCCACCAACGCCGCACTTCCAGAGTCGAAATCGTATCTTTTTGAGACGAACGTCCCGGGAACGAAGAAGTCGGAGTGGCGTACCGCAGTTGAACAACACATTGACGAGCTCGTTCCATTACCGCCGCCAGAAACAGCCTTTGATATCGTCGGAGTAGGGCAGGGGGCGCATGACGAGACGCGGATCGCTGGTATCGGTTTCGCACGCCGCATCGTTGACGATACGCTTTCCGTGTTCGACCAGTCGGGCATAAAAGTGCGGGCACTCGAAGGGGAAACGTTCAGCATGGCGCGTGCGCTTCTTCCGACAGGAGATGCGTCTACAGCGCTTATTATCGATGTCGGAAAAACAACGACGAAAATGGCGATCGTGGCGGAGCGCATACCACGCTTCGCCACGACGATCGGTATCGGAGGCCATGCGCTGACGCTCGCGGTGCAGAAACATTTCGGCGTGACGGAAGCCGAAGCGCGCAGGGTGAAAGCGGAACGCGGCATCGTCCCCGCGCCCGGGAATGAGGATTATCTTGCCGCGATGCTTTCGACAGTTTCCGCGATTCGCGATGAGATATCCACGCGGCTCAATTATTGGCAAGAAAAGGCGACTCTGCATGGCACCCATGAGCCGGTATCGCATGTCATTCTTGCCGGCGGCAACGCTTCAGTACGCGGACTTCCCGAGTATCTCGAAGGAGCGTTGCGAATCCCCGTTGTCGCCGGAGACGTGTTCACTAATCTTGCTTCACGTGACGTATGGATTCCCTCGCTCGACTACACGGAATCGCTCGCCTATGCGACGGCAATAGGGCTCGCGCTGAGGGATCATGTACAACCTTATGCATAACGAACTTACCAACCTCCTTTCTCCCGAGCGCCGGCGTGCGTTCCATCGCGAATATTTCCTTCGGCTTGGCGTTGTCGCCGCACTACTCGCAAGTACGCTCATAGTCGCCGCGGCACTATTGCTTTTGCCGACATATGTTTTTCTCGAAAAGAGTTTTCAAACGAAAGAAGCGCACCTTGCAAGCATCGAATCGACACTCGCTTCGGTGAGCGAGAAAAAACTTTCCGACCGACTTGCCGCACTTTCCGCCGATGCGGCGACTTTGACCGCGATCGCGAATGCTCCATCCGCAAGCGCAATCATCCGTGCGGTACTCGCTACGGCTCGTCCGGGCGTTACGCTCTCGTCTTTTGACTACACTCCGGCCGCGCCCGGAAGCCACGGAACTCTCTCAATTTCCGGTACTGCGACGACGCGCGATGCGCTGCGCAGTTACCAACTCGCACTGCAGAATGCGCCATTTGCGCTTGCCGCCGACTTGCCGGTTTCCGCATACGCGAAGGATACTAATATCGCCTTTACCATCAGCGTCACTCTTGCGCCATGAAATCTCCGCTCATCCATCTTATCGGTGCGCTCGTTCTCTGCGCTGTCTCTTTCATCGGCTATGGCATTTGGTATGCCGCTATCGCGGAGAAAAGTGCCGCCGTAGCCGACTTGGAAAATCAGATTAATATAAAAACCGACACCGCCAGTCGCATCGCCTCTGCGCGGACAGCTCTTGCGGAGATCTCAGGCGACGAAGCGGCCGTGCGGAGCTACTTCATTCCGGAAACGGGCATAGTCGCTTTCATAGACAGTCTTCAGTCGCAAGGACGGGCGCACGGTGCCGCAGTGAGCGTTCTTTCTGTTTCCTCGGGCGGTACGTCCGCGCATCCGACATTCATATTTGCAATTACCGTCAAAGGATCATTCAATTCCGTAATGAATACCGTCGGCGCGATCGAATATCTGCCGTACGCGCTCTCAATTTCCTCATTGTCACTCGGACAAGATGGTAAGAACAGCTGGCATGCCGCGATTAATCTGCTTGTCAGCTCCGTACCGCTCTCCACAAGCGCGAATACGCCGTATGCAGCGCCGAGCGTCTCCGTTCCCGTAACGACGCCGTCGTCTGCCGCATCATCCGCCGGTTCCATTCGCCCTCGCGCGCTGTAATATTTATTTATGCGTATTCCCACCATCATCGAGTCTTTCTTGAAACGTCCGCACGCACGCCTTGATCCGGCGCGTGATTGGCTCGCGATGCTCACGCTCTCCGCAATACTCTTCGCAAGTATTATTGTTTGGAATGCATGGGCTTTCAATACGGTCGCAAGCGGCGGGGTCATAGGCGTACCCGTGACAGGCTCGACCCCGGTATTCAGTCGCTCAACACTGGATGCCATCCACGCAATTTTTACCGCGCGCGCAGCCGAGGAAGCAAAGTACCAAACCGGTGTATATACTTATGCCGATCCATCGCAATGATAGAGAGAGTAAGATAAGGTGGTAGAGGAATGAAAGCCCCCATAGTTCAATGGATAGAACAGCGGACTTCTAAGCCGTTGATGTAGGTTCGATTCCTGCTGGGGGCACCAGACAGAGTGCTATACTTGCAGCGTTACGGTTAAGCGTCAGAAAGCCGTTCGTCTCATTTATTAATATTTATTCAGCAAATAATTATGAAATCATCGACACTGTGGACTATCGTTATCGTGCTTGTCGTCATCCTCGGCGGCTGGTATCTATTCTCGAAAGGCCAGAGTTCGTACCCGACGTACGGTTCCCCAAGCTCGACGCAAGGATCGACGTCGAGTCAACCGACTGCGACCACCTCCGGCTCGACCACCCCTGCCGCAAGCGAATCGCTCGTTACGGTCGCATCAAGCGCCACGCTCGGACACTACCTCGTCGCCACGAACGGTATGACGCTCTACCGTTCGTCCGCAGACACAAGCGGTAAGAGCAACTGCACGAGCGCCGTGTGCGTCGGAAACTGGCCGCCGTATACCATCCCCGCCGGCACCCCGCTCTCGGTTACCACGGCACTTACAGGAACTCTCGGGACCCTCGTGCGCGCCGACGGTACCACTCAGCTCACCTACCGCGGCATGCCGCTCTATTTCTGGATTGGCGATAAGAAGCCCGGCGACGTGAAAGGCAATGGCATAAAGACGTTCAGCCTCGTGCGCCCGTAGCAATCGCGGGGCGATTCTTACAGGCGCGGGATTACTTTCCGCGCCTGTAGAATTTTTATTGATAACGCAGCAAACGCGTTATCACTGGTGCACCCTGAGGGGCTCGAACCCCCGACCTTCGCAGTGTAAATGCGCTGCTCTACCAACTGAGCTAAGGGTGCGCACTGGAAGCTTAGCATTAGCATAGCGTATACACACAATTTGAAGATTCAAAAATCTATGCGCATAATCGGGCTATGCCGAGGTGGCGTAATTGGTAAACGCGCTGCGTTCAGGTCGCAGTGAGGGCAACCTCGTGAGGGTTCAAGTCCCTTCCTCGGCACCAATAAATAAACGAGCCGAACGCAATGAGCGTTCGGCGGCTTTTTAGCGCAGGAGAGGACTTGAAAGCGAGTGCAGGGTACCCGTTCAGCAGAACGGGTCGCACGAGCAGGGTCGAGAAATTTTTATGAGCGACGGCGAGTAAAAATGTTCCTGACCAAGTCCCTTCCTCGGCACTTGAAACTAAAAAGGTATCTCACAGGTTTGCATACCTATGAGTAAGCACGTGGGGGCGACCGCAAAAGCGAACGCGTTGTGCATCGGTATCATTATGGACGGCAATCGTCGCTGGGCTCGTTCGCACGGACTCCCTAGCATGAAAGGACATGCCGCCGGTCTTGCGAAAGCGAAAGATGTCGTGCGTCACGCGTTTGCGCACAGCTCCGGCGTTGGCACGATCATCCTTTACGCGTTTTCAACGGAGAATTGGAATCGAACTCCCGAAGAAGTCGCCTACCTTCTGGATTTGTTTGGCGGGGCACTCGTGCAGGAACTCGATGAGCTTTCTCGGGAAGGCATTCACGTACGTTTCATAGGAGACTTCGCGCGCTTACCCGAAAAGCTTCGTGCATCCATGCGGAAACTCGAACAAGAAAGTGTCTCTGTCGATTCGGGGAAAACACTCGTCATCGCCCTCTCCTACGGCGGTCGCGCAGAAATACTTGCCGCAACAAATCAGCTGCTTGCGTCGGGGACAAAGAATGTGAACACCGATGATTTTAGTGCCGCGCTCTGGAGTGCGGGAACAAAAGACCCGGATATCGTTATCCGTACCGGCGGCGAAAAACGCATTTCTAATTTCCTTCCCTGGCAATCGGTCTATAGCGAGTTTTTCTTTTCGGACTCTTTTTGGCCCGATTTTTCTCGCGCGGAATTCGACGCGATTCTTGAAAGTTTTACAGCGCGTGAACGCCGACGCGGAAAATAAAGAGAAATGATACTGTGGGGAGATGGAAATGCCGATTCTCTATGAAGACGCAGATATCGTTGCTGTAGCGAAGCCCGCAGGGCTTTTGACGCACACCGATGGGAAATCAAACGCAACGGCGGCGGAAGACTGGTTCAAAGCGAAATATCACGACGGTGCGGGGTACGTGCATCGGCTTGACCGCGATACGTCAGGCGTACTCGTCTTCGCGAAGAACACACCTGCCTACGAGTTTTTGCGCAAAGCATTTCATGATAGAGCAGTGCAAAAGACCTATCTCGCGTTTGTCTACGGCGTGCCAAAAGAGAAAAAAGGCGTTATCGACTTTGACATTGGCCGGTCGCGCAAGGATTTCCGCCTGCGGAGCGCTCAGCCAAAAGCGAAAGGGCGCCTGCGCGAGTCCGTTACAAACTACGAGGTTGTGGAGGAATCAGACGGGTACGCGCTGCTCAAGGTGAATCCGGAAACGGGCAGAACGCATCAGATTCGCGTGCATCTCAAAGCGATTCATCACCCGGTTGTCGGAGATACGCTGTATGCGCCGCATCGACCGTCAGCGCTTGGCATTTCCCGCCTCGGCCTTCACGCATACACGCTCAATCTTCCTCTTCCGCACGGTGCACATACGCTCATCACCGCACCCATACCAAACGACCTCATGCCCGCGTTCGAGCACTTCCCGGGCGCAATAGAAAAATTTGCCGTCCTTCCGGGCGCGTGCTAGAGTGCGCGACACATGCAGAAGGTCATCACACCAGTCAACACAGAAGGCCGCGCAAAGCTTGGCATCCGCCCGGGCGATACTGTGCGTGTCGTGCAGAATATCGTAGAGCTCAAGAAAGGGCGCGGTACGGATAAAAAGGAAAAGACCATTAAAAATGCCCGTAAACAGGTTTTTGAAGGACTTGTGCTTGCAATCAAACATGGTGCCGAGGCGGGCGCCTCGTTCACTGTTCGTGCGACGCTTTCAGGCGTTGGTGTCGAAAAGACCTTCCCGCTTTACTCTCCCGTCATCGACTCGATCGAGATCGTGAAGCGCTCGAACGTGCGTCGCGCGAAGCTCTACTTCATCCGCGAGAAGGCCGCGAAAGAAGTTCGCCGCCAGCTGCGCGGCGCCCGCATGATGCACCTCAAAAGTGACGAAACTCTTACGCCCGCGGATGTCGCTACAGAGGTGGAGGCGGATGGCATAAACACTGCTTCGCCCGCTGTGGAGGCGGAAACGGTCGCGGCGTAGTATAGTGTCTCATCTGCCCAGGTGGCGAAATTGGTAGACGCACTACCTTGAGGTGGTAGCTCTCGCAAGGGATTGGAGGTTCGAGTCCTCTCCTGGGCACAAAACAAAGGAGCCGTATGCGAAAGCATGCGGCGATGCGTTGAAACCGACCGGTTGATGAGACAGTTTCTGTCGTGTTAACATACTTGGCGGATAGTGCAGCCGCACACCAACGGGAGAAAAACAATGTGCTTCAGAAGCTTGAAAGTAAACCGTACCCGTCCCAGCAACAGGGAAGAGAGAGCGAGGCCGTGGGCACCGCGGCGGGACAAGAAAAAGATAGAGAAGCTGAAAGCGAACCGTTATAAAGAAGCACAGCGCGCATCTGCAAAACAGTCACGCTGGCGCAGAAAACAAAACAAGCTCATTCGAATCGGCGATAAAATGTTCCGCCGGCTCAAATTCATTCACTACCGATAGTGAATCTATACAACACCCGAAGCCGATGCGCTTCGGGTGCCTGTTTGTGGGGGACTCTGGCGGACAGTATACTGAGAGCACGCACGGCATATGCTCTACACTGGCAAAGGGGATGGTGGGACGACAAAAGTATTCGGCTGCGATCAACAGCGAATTTCGAAGTCGTCCGAACTACCAGAGGCGCTCGGCGCACTCGATGAACTAAATGCATTTCTCGGATTCGCAAAAATGCGCGCCGCAAACGAGTCCCGTATAGCTGGCATCCTCCGTGAGGCGCAAGAGACGCTTTTCATAATTCAGGCTGAAGTTGCGGGCGCGGACAAACGCGTTACGCGGGAGAAAGTCGAAGCAATCGAGACCATCATCAATGGTATAGAAAAAGAAATTCCACCTCTTAAGGGGTTCTCTATCGCGGGCGGGACGGAACTCTCTGCGCTCCTCGATGTCGCGCGAACCATTGCGCGGCGCGCCGAGCGGCGGCTTGTCGCGGTTATCGATGCGCATCAACGCGAAATCACGAGCGAAACAAAAGCGTACATGAACCGTCTCTCTTCACTGCTTTTTGCTCTCGCGCGTCTTGCAAACCACCTCGCGCTCGCCAAGGAAGAAAATCCTAACTATTAATGCTACGGAAAGGCCTGGAACATTTATATCCACAACACACTCTGTTACATAGATGGCGTCGGATGAGATATTGGAATTAATGGCAATGTCTTCCTGTAAAAGGTGCGGCAAAGAGTTCTACACAAAACCTTTTTGGATCAAAAAAGGTTGGGGTAAATATTGTTCCGCAGACTGCCATCACGCAAGTATGAGAAACGGGAAAGAAGTTATATGTGCAGTCTGTAACGAGATGATTTACAAGAATCAGAAAAGTCTCAATGGATCAAAAAGCGGTCTCTATTTTTGTAGCAAAAGTTGTCAAACGAGATGGAGAAATCAGCTGTATGTAGGAGAGAAACATGCCAATTACACTACAGGTCTTTATTCATACCGAAGCGTTCTGGATAGGAATAAAATTCCGAAAATCTGCAAACTGTGTCAGAATGCGGATATCCGTGTTCTTGCGGTGCATCACATTGACAAGAATCGGAAAAACAATAAGTTAAAGAATCTCGCGTGGCTCTGCCACAACTGTCATTTTCTCGTCCATCACGATGGGAAAGAGCGCGAGAAATTCATGGCGGCTATAGTTTAGTGGTAAAACTCCGGGTTGTGGTCCCGGCATCGAGAGTTCAATTCTCTCTAGCCGCCCCGTGATAGTTTTCAGCAAAATATCAAACAAAACCCCAGATATCTTGGTTCTAGCGCGACTGCTATTATTGGTTGATGAATCCAAATCATCTTGCCAAACTCGAAAGCGATTTCCATTTCGGAGAAATTGTCTCTATTGTTGAGATTGCCGAAGGCGTGCTGAATAAGAACTATGTTCTCGAAACCGATATAGGAAAATTTTTTATAAAGCGGATTCGTGAGAAGGCTATAAATATCCTACCCGCTACAGTGCTCGTTGAAGAATTGATGCGGGAACGCGGTATCCCTGCGGTATGTATGCTCCCATCAAAAATGGGGGAGAAATTCGTCGTATACGATGGCACTGCGTACTCTGTTTACTCTTTCATCGAGAGCGATCGCTCGCATAAATATTCATTTGAGGATTATCGACGCATGGGCATCCTGTTGGGAGAAATTCACAAAGCGGGAAGTTACGAGATTCCTAAACTACTCGCCAGGCATGAGTTTATGGTCAAACCGAAGAACGAGATTATTAAAGAGCTTGAGGAGCGCAAAACTCGTATACAAGCTCTTCCTATTCTAGAGAATATCGACAAAGAATTTCTAGATTATATTGATCTCAAACTGAGCCTAATATCCTCTGTAGACTTAGAAAACCATCTTGCAAATGAAACGTTAACTCATGGAGATTATCATGCGGGGAATCTGCTTATTGAAGCTAGGAGCAGGAAAATAATCGGTGTATGCGATTGGGAAAAGGCGAGAATGGCACCTCGCGCATATGAGTTAGCGCGCTCCCTTCTGTATATAAGTTTCGCGGAAGAATATACAGAGTCGACAGGATTAGAATCTGCAAGCGAAGTCATTACTGGGTACATGTCCGTTTACCCCATTACTAAAAATGAAATGCGAGAGGGACTTCGTGCTCGTTTGCACCATACTGTCTGCTCCGTGTGGCTTGAACGACATCATTACGGGTTGAAAGACTCTCGAGCTGACTATCTCGTAGCGCACGAAACTCGGCTCATTCGAGATTTTGTCCAAGGTGATTTTGCGAGTAAGTTAGTACCGTAAGTAACGCAGTGGGGTGAATTACACTATTGTCTGTCCCTTGCCGAAGTCGGGGTATAAATTGTCGCGCCATTTCAGTGCTCAAACATGGTTCTAGCATCCTCTACGACAACGCCCCGATTTTTCAGTCCTGTTGCACGTTACCTTTTTTGTTAAGGCCTCATGGAGATTGAACCCGTGAAGTTATAGTATGCATAGTATGTATACCTGCCCCATGCATCCGGAAGTCATGCAAGAAAAGCCGGGTATATGCCCGGAGTGCGGTATGAATCTCGTACCTACGAATAAAAAAGCGCACACCAACCATGATGAGCATAACAAGCACGCAGGCCACACTACCGCATCGTTTCTGAGGAAGTTCTGGATCGCTCTTATTCTGACCGTCCCCATTTTCTTTTACTCGGAAATGGCCCGCACGGTGTTCGGCATACAGGGGCCTGAGTTTCCGGGTTGGCGCTATGCATTGCTCACTCTCGGCTCCGCAGTGTTTTTCTATTGCGGCTGGATTTTCCTCGCCGGTGCCTATCGCGAACTTCGCGCGCGGATGCCCGGCATGATGACGCTCATCGCTCTCGCCACCAGTGCCGCATACCTCTATAGCTTCGTTTCCATCACCCTCGGCACCGATCACGATCTTCTTTTTGAGCTTTCAACTTTGATCGCGATCATGCTTTTGGGGCACTGGATTGAGATGCGCTCGGTACAAAACGCGCAAGGCGCATTGAAAGAACTTTCAAAACTCTTACCCGATCAGGCCGAGGTACTGAGAGGCGGCACAACCGAAATCATCGCTTTAAGCAAGCTGAAGGTCGGCGATGTCGTGTTAGTAAAACCCGGCGCGAAGGTACCGGCTGACGGTACGATCATTGAAGGCCGCTCCGATCTCAACGAGTCGATCATTACCGGCGAATCGAAGCCGATAGAAAAGACCCGGGGGGATACGGTCATCGCCGGGAGCGTCAACGGTGATGGCAGTTTGAAAGTCGAGATTGAGAACATTGGAGAAAAGACGTTTCTTGCGGGAGTCGCGCGGCTCGTCGCGGACGCCCAGGCCTCCAAATCACGATTGCAGATGCTTTCAGACCGCGCCGCTTTTTATCTGACCCTCATTGCCATCGGCATTGGCTCTATCACATTCCTCGTATGGATGCTGCTCGGCGCGGGCCTAGCGACCGCGACCGAGCGATTGGTAGCAGTTCTCGTCATTACCTGTCCGCATGCGCTCGGCCTCGCCATTCCGTTGGTTGCGGCTATCTCGACAACGATGGCTGCCCGGAACGGGCTTTTAATCAAGCAACGTTCGGCGCTTGAATCGGCTCGTGCTATCGATACCGTCCTTTTCGATAAAACGGGCACGCTCACCGAAGGAAGTTTCTCGGTCACTTCGGGTTCCGATGAAGCTATCAGAGTCGCCGCGGCAGTGGAGAAAGAATCAGAGCACCCGATCGCCAAAGCCATCGTGACCGAGGCACGGAAGCGCGGCATCGCAATTGCACCGGCACAGGAGTTCAAACGTCTGGCGGGTACGGGTGCACAGGCAATTCTTGGCGGCAAAACGGTCTTTGTCGGCCACCGCGGCGGCATGGATATTGTCGTTGAGGTTGATGGTGTCTCGCTCGGCGCTATCAAACTCGCCGATACCGTCCGGATCGAAGCCAGGGAAGCCATACGGACGCTGCGTGCTCAGGGTGTGTCGATTGCGATGATCACCGGCGACTCGGAAGAAGTTTCGGCAGAAGTCGCGAAGGAACTGGGTATCACCGAGTACTTTGCGCGCGTTCGTCCGGAAGAAAAATCCCAAAAAGTAAAACTTCTTCAGTCACAGGGCAAAAAAGTCGCTATGGTCGGCGATGGGGTGAATGATGCTCCCGCTCTCTCTCAAGCTGACATCGGTATCGCCATTGGCGCCGGCACGAATGTCGCCATTGAATCCGCAGGGATCATTCTCGTGAAGAACGACCCGCGAGATATTCCCAAGATCTTTAAACTCTCGCGCCTCACCTACGACAAGATGATGCAGAATTTATTTTGGGCAACTGGCTACAACGCGGTTGCCATCCCGCTTGCAGCCGGGGTGCTCGCTTCAAGGGGTATCGTGCTCCAGCCGGCTTTAGCGGCGGTGTTCATGTCGGCAAGCACTGTCATTGTCGCTTTCAATGCGGTACTATTGAGGAACAAAACGTTATAAACTGCTAATCATTTTATTATGTGGGGATATGGATATGGAAACGGAATGATGGGCTACAGCCTGTTCGGAGGGTTCTTTTCGCTCCTCTGGTTTGTGCTTGTGGTAGTCATCGTGATTGCTATCGTACGGGGGATTACGGGCGGCAGACACGGACACCACTGGATGGACAGGGACAAAACCGCTCTCGACATCCTGAAAGAACGCTATGCAAAGGGCGAGATCGACAAAAACGAGTTTGAGGAAAAGAAAAAGGACCTTACCTAAACCCGTCCGAATTTTCCAAACAGATACGTCAGTGTCTTTTGAATGAACCTCATTAACCACATACTGCCAGTGTTTTCTCACATCGGCGTCTGGGGGTATTGGTTAGTGTTGTTCCTCTCGTTTGCAGAATCAGTCGTTCTCGTGGGTGAGGTGATACCAGGGTCGACGCTGCTCATTTTTATCGGATTTTTGTCCGCACAGGGGATTTTGGATATCGGCGATCTTATTTGGTTTGCCGCAATCGGGGCAATTTTGGGCGATAGCCTGAGCTACTATCTCGGTACCAAAGGTACAAACTTTTTTCGGAATGAAAATAGATTTTTGAAAACAGTCCACCTGGAGCGGGGGCAGCGGTTTTTCAAAAAGTACGGAGACAAAAGTATCTTTTTGGGAAGATTCGTAGGGTTTCTTCGGCCTATCGTTCCATTTGTCGCGGGTCTTTCCGAGATGAATCTGAAACGGTTTTTGGTTTGGAATATCATCAGCGCTTTCTTGTGGGCCGCAGCGCATCTCCTGCTCGGCTATTTCTTCGGCAGCGCATTTGCCGTTATTGAGACCTGGGGAACGCGTGTCAGCTACGGCATCGGCTTGCTTCTTCTTTTCTCGTTGGCGCTCTATGGGATCAGAGTGTTTATCATCCGACACGGATACCGCATCGGCGCATTCGCCCGATCGATGTACGCATCGGTAAGAACTGCGATCATAGCGAATCCTGATGTGCAGAGATTGGTGCAACAGCATCCGCGGTCCTTTGCCTTTCTCAGTAAGCGTCTTGACCGAACTTCCTTTACCGGACTCTCCCTCACACTCGTAACCGCCGCTCTCCTCTACGTATTTTTTGCTTTCCTTGGTGTCGTTCTTGCGGTCAGTACCTCGGGCTCGATTGCGGCGGCAGACGTCCGAGTCGCGAACCTGCTCGCGTATTTCCGCAGTCCGGAAGTTACGAAAGTATTCCTATGGATTACGGTTCTCGGCATATGGCAGATGGTCGTTTTCGTCGCCCTCATCGCGTCGGTTATTTTTTGGTTATGGAGGAAAAAAGATTACATCGCATATCTTTGGCTGGCACTTGGCATTGACGGATTATGTAGTTTCTTCGCAAAGGTTGCCGTGCACCGCGCACGCCCTGAGCACGCGGTCTATCTTGAACATTCGTATTCTTTCCCGAGCGGGCATGCGATGGTTTCCGTGGTTCTGTACGGATTCCTTGCCTACACGCTTCTACGCTTCAAGGGTTGGCGGCGGAAGGTAAATGTCTTTTTCGCTTGGCTCGTTATCGTTCTCGCAATCGGATTCAGTCGTTTGTATTTAGGGGTGCACTATTTAAGCGACGTGTGGGCGGGTTATCTTCTCGGACTTCTCATCCTGACCGCGACCATTACCGCCTACGAGTGGCGTCAGTCCAAAAAAGGAAAAGATGCGAATGAGAAATGGACGGTATCGTTCGGAGTTAAAACGGCAACGCTCGTGGTTCTTTTGGCGGGCATTCTCGGGTATGTGAGTATTGCCATGCGCTATCAGCCGCAGATCATGACCCCCGCACAACCGCGCATCGAATACGTCTCCGGCGATATCGCTACGTACTTCGCAACGCATCCCATCCCAAAATATTCAGAGACGCTCTTGGGCACGCCGCAAGAACCGCTCGGGTTTATTTTCCTTGCCAAGGACGACAGCGCCCTCATTCAAGATTTTGAAAAAGCTTCATGGATTCCTGCCGACAGGGTGAGCATTGCATCAGTACTGCGCGCCGCGGAGGCCGCCCTCACCAATGGTCAGTATCTGCGAGCTCCCATAACCCCGATGTTCTGGAATGCCGCCGTCAATGATTTTGGTTTTGAACAGCCGACTTCTGCGGATGTCCTCAAGGATCGGCATCACATCCGTATCTGGAAGACGAACCTCCAGCAGAACGGATACACCGTGTACGTCGGCACCGCGAGTCTCGACCAAGGGTATAAATGGTTTATTACGCATACCATCAATCCGGACATAGACTCAGAAAGAAAATTCGTAAAAAGCTCTTTGGAATCCGCCGGTGTCGTGAGCGCGGTGCAAAAGATACAGTTCGTTCCTCCGGTCCTTGGTACGAATTTCGCCGCCGAACCGTTCTTCACCGACGGCAAAATCTACATACTCTATTTACAGTAAAACAGGTCGTGTCGCCATCCCCGCCCGCTTCGCGGCGGGGCAGTGGCGCACCACCGCCGGGGTGTTTTGCTGGATAGGGACGCGGCCTCCGCCGCCCATATTTAATTTCGGCCATTCATCCCCGCTCTTAAGCGGACGGGGCATTCTGGCCGATCCCAGTAACAAGAGTATACTGGTCCCCATGAAAAGCTTTCTCCTCGGCGCGTTTCTCATCCTCCTGATTGGCATCGGCGGTTTTGCGTATCGCAGCGCAGTCGAGTATTCGACGCAACCGATTGCCTGTCCGCTTGACGCGGAAATCTGTCCGGACGGCACCTCGGTCTCTCGCACCGGCCTTTCATGCACGTTCCCCGCGTGCCCGCCGCCGAATGTTTCGCTTGCAAATGTCAATATCGCTTTTGCAATCCCGCAAGGTTTCGCGTCCATGGCGTTGCCCGACCCATCGAGCGTCGCCGCCTATGAAATGGCAAGTACCTCCTCCTCAAGCACCGCCGCTATCGTCATTCGCCGGTACAGCATTGATGCGTCCTCGACTGCGCTCGCCGTCATCCAGCAGACGGCAATCAATCCCGTATCGGGCACGCCGGCGCCCATCACCGCTTTTTCTTCGACTTTTCTCGGCACGCATCGTTTTACCGTCGTCTCGCTCGAGCGTTCCGGAGGCACTGTCGATACGGCGTACTATCTTGCACGCGGCACGGATGTACTGCGCTTCGATGCCATTGATACCGGCGTTGTGAATTGGACCGATCCGAATCTCAATATTTCGGTCCTCCCGGCGCGCGCAGCGCTCAGGAAGCTTCTGACAACGCTCGTAGGATAAGTTCTCTAGAAGCCCTTCTGTGGTGATATAGTGCGGGCATACAATCCATAATCTGCTTTTCGCTATGAACAACGATCCTCTTCATGAAATCTTCGGCAATGGCGGTGTGCGCATTGCGCTTATCGGCGCCCTTTCCATTCTCTCGCTCTTCTTGCTTGCGAAGACTATGAATATCGCGGAAAATTTCGGCCGGCCGGCGCACCCGGCAACAGACGTCGTTACCGTATCCGGTTCCGGACAAGCGACACTGGCGCCAGATGTCGCGCGCGTTTCTTTCACGGTCGAGAACACCGCCGCAGCTGTAAGCGACGCACAAGCCGCAACCACGAAACAGGCGAATGCCGCGCTCTCCTTTGTGCAAGGGCAGGGCATTGCTGCCAAAGACGTGAAGACGCTCTCCTATAACATCTCGCCGCAGTACGCGTATCCGAATCCATGCACATCGGGCACGCTGTGTCCGGCATATGTTGGTTCGCCGAAGATTACCGGCTACCAGGCCGCTCAGACGATTCAAGTGACGATACATAATCTTTCCGCCGTCGGCGCGCTTTTGAGCGGGCTCGGCAAACTTTCTGTGCAGAATGTGCAAGGTCCGGCGTTTGCTCTTAACGATCCGACAGCCGGATATGACGCTGCCCGCGCCGATGCGATTGCAAATGCAAAAGCACAAGCGGAGCTTCTTGCGAAACAGCTTGGCGTCTCACTCGGCAAAATCGTGAACTTCAGCGAATCTTCGAGCACTCCGTATCCAGTGATGTACGGCATGCGCAGTGCGAACGCGCAATCGACCGCAGCAACACCGAACGTACCCGTCGGCGAGAATACGTACACCGCATCGGTCTCGATTACGTACGAAATCCGTTAGTGAGGATTTAAAAAACGACCCCACGCAAAGTGGGGTCGTGGGCAATGCCGGCATCAGGCGGGGAATTGCTTTTTCAGGCTCGTTGTGAAATCCAAGATGATCTTCTCTACGGCAGTCTGATTCGCTTCGTTGAAATTCCCAGTCACGTTGACCGCGATGTCGATTGCGCGCCTACTGGCATCAAGCCGGATGCGCACGGTCGTTGCGTCAGCTTTGCCGATAAGGACGCCCAGTCCGAAATTTGACCGACGCATGAACAATACTTCATTCTTCCTGCGGCTCACGTCCCCTACTTGGTAGCCGAGCTCTTTACCGACAGAGATTGCACCATCCACGAAACTCATGGTTGGCGAGAGGGCGTGTGACAGCGCGATAGTGCCTTGATCCTCCGCGCTCTGGTTGGGGCTCACGATAAGGCCGACCGAGGCGCAACCGGCCACGCCGAGCAAAAGCACGGTTTCAGCAATGAGGAGAAACATTGTGGATTTCATGACAGAGATCCTCCGGAGACAGCAGTACCGTTCAAGCGTTTTCGGCGCGGATTCGCCACGGCAGAAAATTACCCAGAAATTGAGATATTTCTACCGTGGCGAACATCCGATCTCGCATAACCTTCCGAACCAAGTCATATCACCCAAGTGGAGATTGTCAATATGCTTGACGCAGCTTTTCCTTTGTACTATGCTCCCGGTATTGAAAGCCCGCAGGGCTTTTTTATTTGCCAAGCAACCCTTGCATGTACGCACTCATAACCTATCTGAAACATGTTCGTGAGGAGTTCGCCCACATCGTCTGGCCGACGAATCGCACAGCGCTTGCGCATACGCTGGTTGTCATCTTCATCGCGGTTGTGATGGCGGTTCTCATAAGTCTTCTCGACTACCTATTCGGTTCCGTGGTGAGTCGCATCGCCGGCGGTTAATCCTTTCTACATATGGATGAAATAGAATACGGACAGAACGTGGGAACAGACGTACCAGAAGGAGCAGGCATGGCGGACATTGCGCCGTCATTGCGCAAAGAAATACGCGACGAAACGGCGCTTCGCGAGGAAGATGCGCGCTGGTATACCATACACACCTACGCCGGATACGAAAACGCCGTGGAACGCAATCTCAAACAGCGTATTGAATCTCTCGGCATGGAAGGGAAGATATTCAAAGTGATTGTCCCGACCGAGAAGAAAATCCGCGTCAAAGGCGGCAAGCGCGTTATCGAGGAAGAAAAGATTTATCCGGGCTACATTCTCGTGCGCATGATTGTCGATGACGATTCTTGGTTTGTCGTCCGAAATACGCCGCGCGTTACCGGTTTTGTCGGTTCCGGCAACACGCCGGTACCGATGGAGGAGACCGAAGTCGCGTCGCTCATGAAGCGCATGACGGCTGAGGCGCCGAAACACCGCATTGATCTCGTGAAAGATGATCCAATTGTCATTGCCGACGGTCCTTTCAAAGATCTTGAAGGCAAAGTGGGCGAGATCGATGAAGATCGCGGAAAGGTGAAAGTCATGGTCTCGATGTTCGGACGCGAGACGCCCGTCGAGTTGGATTTTTTGCAAATAAGGAAACTCTAAGGTACAGTCGCACATACCTATGGCTACCGTAGTAAAAAAGATAAAGCTCCAGATCCCGGGCGGCGCAGCGACGCCGGCTCCTCCGGTCGGTACCGTACTCGGTCCCGCGGGCGTAAACATCGGTCAGTTCGTCACCCAGTTCAACGAAGCGACGAAAGAGAAGAGAGGAATCATCATACCGGTTGAATTGTCGGTGTACGATGACCGGTCGTTTACCTTTATTCTGAAGAATCCGCCCGCCTCGCGCCTTATTCTGAAGGCGCTTGGCATCGAGAAGGGCTCGAGTAAAACACCGCAGCAAAAAGCGGGCACGCTCACCAGGGCGCAGGTCGCCGAGATCGTGGCGGAAAAGATGCCGGATATGAATGCCGGAAGTCCCGAAGCCGCAGCACGCATCATCGAGGGCACCGCGCGCTCGATGGGGGTGGACGTTAAATAAATAACGTCCACCAGCCGGAGGCTGACGAGCCGAGGCAGGCCCGCGCAAATTTTCAGCAGAAAATTATGCGTGAGTGGGATATGGAATAAAGATTTTGTAAAAAGAAAAACGGCGCCGTGAAGCGCCGTTTTGAATATACTGCAGGTCATGTCACCACTCGTTCGTAGATGTGGAACGATGTAGGGTATTCATCTTTCGGGTGTGGCGGACCGCTCGGGATATCCGCGCATCGCCAATCGTCCATTCTCATGTGCGGGAAATAAGTGTCGCCAGCTACTGAAGCGTGAATTTTTGTAATGTACGCTTTCTGTACGAACGGAAGGAACTGTCGGTAGATCTCCTCTCCACCGATGACGAACGTCTCAACGGAACCGACAGCTCGTGCCGCTGCAGCGTATGCCTCCTCGATAGAGTTCGTGACTACCGCACCGGAAGCCGTATAACCATCTTGGTGGGTTACGACGATGTTGGTGCGGTCAACGAGCGGGCGAAACTGCAGAGGAATCGATTCCCAGTTCTTGCGTCCCATGATGACCGGATGCCCTGTGGTAAGTCTCTTAAATCGCTGAATATCGCTCGGGATTCGCCACGGAAGGGCATTGTCGCGTCCGATGACTCCATCAAGAGTCATTGCTACGATGAGTGAAAGATCAATTTGTGGCGTCTTCATCTTACTCTCCTTTGAAATACCGAGCTTATCCTCTCTTGGTGGAGGTCTGGTGTCAATATTGCGCCGCTCTTGTATTGAGAGTAAAGTGCCTTCGGACTAACCCAATCGATCAGGAGAAAATGATGAAACAGTACCTTGATTTACAACGGCACATTCTTGACCATGGCGTACAGAAGACCGATCGGACCGGAACCGGAACGCTGAGCGTCTTCGGTTACCAAATGCGCTTCAATCTCGCTGACGGATTTCCGCTTCTCACCACGAAGAAAGTACCCCTCAAGCTCATCATCCACGAACTGCTCTGGTTTTTGAAAGGCGAGACGAATATCCGTTACTTGCAGGAGAACGGCGTGCATATCTGGGACGAATGGGCGGACGAGAACGGCGAATTGGGCCCCGTGTACGGGTACCAGTGGCGCTCATGGCCTAATTGGGTTCTGGTCCCTGGTCATGCCGGCGCAACGGACTGGGAACCGGATCGGATGGAAAATCGGCCTATTGACCAGATCGCCGAAGTCATCGAGCGCATCAAGACGAAACCGGATGACCGCCGGCTCATCGTCACTGCGTGGAATCCGGCTGATGTTCCGAAGATGAAACTGCCCCCGTGCCACTGTTTCTTTCAGTTTTATGTGGCGGACGGCAAACTCTCGTGCCAGCTGTATCAGCGAAGTTGCGATGTATTCCTCGGCGTTCCGTTCAACATCGCTTCCTACGCGCTTCTCACCATGATGGTTGCGCAAGTGACGGGGTACCAGCCAGGCGAGTTTGTCTGGACCGGCGGAGACGTGCACTTGTACCTCAACCACCTGGATCAGGCAAAGCTACAGCTCGCACGCGATCCGCGACCTCTCCCGCGCCTCGTGTTGAACGGATTTGCGCAGAACATCTTCGATTTCGCGTACGAGGATTTCACCCTCATAGGGTACAATCCGCATCCGACAATCCCGGCGCCTGTGGCGGTGTAAGCGCAAGCTCTTTTGTTTTTTTTGCGGCGGAACATTCGTTCCGCCGCGTTTTATTTTCATCGCCTCCTCTTGTCTTTGCCGGATTGCTTTCTGCGCCCTAGGCGCGTAGAGTTCCGGCAGATTGTACAAACCGAAACCAACAGGAAAGGAGAAGCATCATGTCGAGAATAGGTGTCCTACCGAAGCAGATGCTTCGAGAGCTTTGTTCCAGCGGTCATATCAAAGGCATTGATGAGCGTTATCTCAATCCAGCATCAATTGATTTGCCGCTCGCCAACGAAGCGTATCGGCTTGAAAGCATCTTCTTGCCGCTCGCAAACGAGACAGTGCGCGATCTCTTGCTGTGCGTCGGCGCAACGCGACACAACTTCGACAACCCGCTCGAAGTCGGTGTGCCATATCTCATCCGCATCGAAGGAGAATGGAGGCTCCCCAGCATAGTGTACGGCTATGCGAATCCGAAGTCTTCGACAGGCCGCAACGGTTTCTTCTGCAGGATAGTCGCAGATGGTGTCGATATATACGATGCGCTCGTCGGCACTGGGTGGAAGGGCGAACAGTGGGTACTGGCCAGGCCGGATTATTTTCCGGTTCTTGTTCATCCCGGTCTCGCCGTTTCGCAAATGCGATTCTTCGACGGAAAGTCGTTTCTTGACGACCTGCACACCGAGCTCGCGATAGAGCAACACGGTCTCCTCTTTGACGGGGAAGGTAAGAAATTGTCTCTCGGCGAGGCGCGACGGCACACCAACTCGTTTCTGCTCACGTTGCAAGTGGGGGAGAATATGGGGTGGGAATGTCATGGGACACGGAAAGTGCTCGACATGAGTCAGAAGGATTATTACGATCCTCGCGACTTCTTCGAGCCGATCAATGCCACGAACGGCAGATACATCTTGCACAAGGGAGGCTTCTATATCCTCACGACCCGCGAGCGCGTCCTGGTACCGCCGAACCTCTCGGCGGAACTGCGCGCGATCGACCCACGGCTTGGCGAATTTCGGTCGCATGCGGCCGGGTACATCGACCCGGGTTGGGGATATGGAAAAAATGGAGAAGAGCGCGGTCGTCCGATTACGCTCGAAGTTATTCCACAGGAGGATATGCTCGTGCGCGACGGACAGATGGTCGCTCGAATCCGGTACGAGTACATGAAAGAAATACCGGAAACAGTGTATGACGCCGCGGTTTCGAACTACGTCGATCAACACACTGCCCGATTATCGAAACATTTCAAGAGGTGATGAGTCATCTGACTCAGGCCCGCAGCGGTTTTCCGCTGCGGGCTTCTTCTTTTCTTCCCGATTTCCTGTAAGATAATCCAGGACTAACTACAAAAGAGTTCTCCGATGAAAACTAATCCGAAGTACATCGTGTTTGACGGCATGGACGGGTCGGGGAAGGGTACCCAAATGAAGCTCCTACAGGAGACGTTCGGCGATTCGGTCGTTTTTACCCGGGAACCCGGCGGAACGCCGTTTGCCGAAGAGATACGAACGCTCGCACTCGACAACCCACTCGCAGGAAAATCGACACCGCTCAATAATTTTCTTCTCTTTATGGCGGCACGAGAAGAGCTCCAACAGAATCTCGTTGTGCCGGCGCTCCGGTCAGGGAAGCATGTGTTTTCGGATCGCGGTGACTCGTCCACGTATGCTTTCCAACTCCACGGCGAAGAGCACGAAGAACTTCTTGATGTTTTCACCTGCACGCGGGAGCTCGTATTTGCCGAAGGCAACGGACGACGGCAGCCGGATCGCTACATCGTCTTTGACTTGCCAGCTCACGTTGCCCGCGAACGGGCGTTGCGCGACCCGCGGCGCGTGCAAAACCGCTTCGACCTTCGCAATCTGAACTATTACGAAAGAGTACAGACCGGATTCCGAAAATTCGCACAGCACTATCCGGTCGTTTTTGTGGATGCGATGCAGTCCCGGGAAGATGTGCACCGCTCAGTGAAAGAGATTCTTGCGAAGGAATTCGCCGCTTAGGCGGTATCCCGGCGCGCCGCAGGAGCGCCGGGATTTTATTTCTGCTACACTCGCCTCCATGGAGTTCCCATTTCTCGAAAAAGAAGACCCGGAGCTGTTTGCGGCGATAGCCGGGGAAGAAAAGCGGCAAGCGGAAGGATTGGAACTGATTCCTTCCGAAAATTACGTCTCGCGCGCAGTGAAAGAGGCGATGGCGTCATCGCTCACAAATAAATATTCCGAAGGGTATCCGGGCAAGCGCTACTACGGCGGGCAG
The DNA here is from genome assembly GCA_021778295.1 of bacterium. Taxonomy (GTDB): domain Bacteria; phylum Patescibacteriota; class Minisyncoccia; order Phycocordibacterales; family Phycocordibacteraceae; genus C7867-001. The sequence goes on along the minus strand of JAJYCP010000003.1, from coordinate 4,359 downwards.
GAGTTTACGGACCAGGTGGAAACACTCGCCATCCTGCGCGCGAAAAAGCTTTTCGGCGCGGCATATGCAAACGTGCAGCCCTTAGGCGGTGCAAATGCGAATATCGCCATGTACATGGCGCTGCTTTCGCCGGGAGACACCGTTCTCGGCATGGATCTGTCGCACGGCGGGCACCTCACGCACGGCCATCCGGTAACGTATCTCACCAAGATTTTCAATTTCGTGCGGTATGGAATGAAAAATATCGAGACGGGCGAAATCGACTACGACGACATGCGCCGCGCCGCGAAAGAAGCGCGGCCGAAAATAATCCTTGCGGGATTCTCGGCCTATCCGCGCGAACTCGACTACGGCGCATTCGTTGACATCGCGCGCGAGGTAGGCGCAATCTCGGTCATGGACATCGCGCATATCGCCGGACTTATCGCCGGGAAAGCAGCGAAAAATCCTTTTGATTTCGGATTCGACCTCATGACTACCACGACTCATAAAACGCTTCGCGGCCCGCGCGGCGGCATGATTCTCACGAGAGAGAGCGAAGAAATAGCGAAGCGGGTGGACAAAGCAGTATTCCCCGGGCTTCAAGGGGGCCCGCACATGCATCAGATTGCCGCGAAAGCGGTCGCTTTTGGCGAAGCGCTTCATCCGTCATTTGTACGATACGCGAAACAGATTGTTGCGAATACGAAAGCGATGGAACGAGTGTTTAAAGAAGAGGGCGTGCGCATGATTGCGGGAGGTTCCGACAATCATCTCATCCTGCTTGATGCGTGGACGTCGTTTGGCATCGGAGGCGCCGAAGCCGAGTCGCTTTTGGATCGCGCCGGCATCACGCTGAACAAGAACATGATAGCGAATGATACGCGTAAACCGATAGATCCCTCCGGCATCCGCTTCGGCACGCCGGCGCTGACCACGCGCGGATTCCGCGAAGCGGAATCCGCGCAGATCGCGCATCTCATGTGCGAGGTGCTCGCAAAGAAGAAAGACGCAACGACTGCAAAAGAGGAGGTGAAGACGCTCGCGCTCGCACATCCGATTCCCGAGTCATTTGCATAATCTGATACACTCGTTTGTGATGGAGGAACGAATTAAAAAGGCGATTGACGATGCGCTTCTTCAGGCAGGAGCCCCGGAAGTCGCGTTTGCACTCGAGCGGCCGCCCGATGCGAAATTCGGAGACTATTCGACCAATGCCGCGCTCGCCGCGGCGAACTTGCTCGGCAAGAATCCAAACGAATTCGCAAAGGAACTCGCGCACCTGCTCAAAGACAAGCTCAGCGAGGATGCCGGGCAGGTACTCGTTGCCGGACCGGGCTTCGTGAACATTACGCTCTCGCGTTCTACCGTAGCTCTTGCGATAGCCGAAGCGGATGCCGCGGGGGTAGCGTGGGGTAAGGGAAACGCCGCAGAGAGGATGCGCATCATCATCGAGTACAGCAATCCGAACGCATTTAAGGAAATGCATGTCGGGCATCTTGTCGGCTCCGTCGTCGGAGAAGCGCTCGCGCGGCTTATTGAGAATGCCGGTGCCACGCTCGCGCGCGCCACGTTTGGCGGTGACATCGGTCCGAACGTGGCGAAATCGCTCTGGGCGCTCAAAAGACACGATGTGAGCGAACCCGAAAGCGCACGCCAGATCGGCGAGGCTTATGCCGAAGGTTCCCGTGCATATGACAGCGACCCGCAGGCGAAAGAGGAGATAGACGCCCTTAATAGGGCTATCTATGCGGGTGAAGATCGGGTGCTCATGGAACTCTGGAGGAAGGGGCGCGCCGTTTCGGTAGAAGAGTTCCGGCGCATATGGCGTCTTCTCGGTGCACATTTTGATTTTGAGTTTTTCGATAGCGACACGACCGAGATCGGCATGCGTGTCGTACGCGACGGACTCGCCAAGGGGATTTTCAAAAAGAGCAACGGTGCGATTATCTACGACGGCGAGGCGAAAGGCGTGCACACGATGGTCTTTATCACGTCGCACGATACGCCCACCTACGAAGCGAAAGACATCGGACTCGCTTTCTTGAAGGAGGAACGATGGCCTTCGGATGCGTCACTCATCATCACCGGCAACGAGCAGATCGGGCGTTTCAAGACGGTACTTGCGGCGCTTGCCGATATCGCTCCATTGCTTGCGGCGAAGACCACGCACATCGCAACCGGTTTCCTCAAACTCGTCTCGGGAAAAATGTCGTCCCGCGAGGGGAATGTCATCGCCGCCGCCGACTTCATCCGTGATGTGACACAGCGGGCGAAAGAGAAAAATCCCGACCCGCTCATAGCCGAACAGGTTGCGCTCGGCGCGATCATATACATGATTTTGCGGCAAACGCCCGGCTCCGACATCATCTTCGATCCGGAGAAATCGCTTTCGCTTGACGGCGATTCGGGGCCGTATCTCCAGTATGCGCTCGTGCGGGCGCGTAAGATTCTTGCGTATGCAGGGGGAGAAGCCGGCACCAATGTTCCTGCCGCGCCCTATGCCATCGAACGGCTCATAATGCATTATCCGGAAGTTGCCGCGCGCGCCGCGCGCGAACGGGCACCCAACCTGCTCGTGAATTACCTCACCGAACTTGCGGGGGCATGGAACGCTTTCTACGCGACGGAGCAAGTACTCGGCAGTCCCGAAGAAACATATAAACAGCGAGTCGCGCGTGCCTTCGCCACCACGATGATAAACGGCCTCGCGCTGCTCGGTATTCCCGCGCCCGAAAAGATGTAGCGCGCGCCTCCGGTTTCTTTTTTGTTCCGCAAACGTTAGGATAGGCTGGTATGGCTGATGGGTCTGGGAAATCGGAAGCTGCGGCGCGCGAGGAAGAAATCCTCGCGTTCTGGGAGCGCGAACGTATTTTTGAAAAATCCCTCGCAAAAAAATCCCCCAAGGGCGAATTTGTCTTCTATGAAGGTCCGCCGACCGCAAACGGCAAGCCGGGCATCCACCATCTGGAGAGCCGCGCATTTAAGGATGCCATTCCGCGCTACAAAACGATGCGCGGGTACCACGTGTCGCGACGGGCAGGATGGGATACGCACGGTCTCCCCGTAGAGCTTGAAGTCGAGAAGGAATTGGGTTTTTCGGGGAAGAAGGATATAGAGAAATATGGCATCGCGGCCTTCAATAAGAAATGCAGGGAGAGCGTATTTCGCTACATTGAACTTTGGGCGAAGTTCACCAAACGCATCGGGTATTGGGTTGACGAAACGAAAGCGTACTTTACGCTGGACGTTTCATACATGGAAGTGCTGTGGCATCTCTTTGCGCACATTGCAAAAGAAGGCCGCCTCTACAAAGACTACAAAATAGTTCCGTGGTGTCCGCGCTGTGGCACAGCGCTTTCTTCGCACGAGCTTGCGCAAGGATACGCCGACGTAAAAGATCTTACGGTCACGGCGAAATTCGAGCTTAGTGACGAGCCGGGTACGTTTCTTCTCGCGTGGACGACGACACCATGGACGCTCCCCGGAAACGTTGCGCTCGCACTAGGCGGGAATATAGCGTATGGGAAATATAAAAAAGACGGTGAAAAAGTAATCGTTGCAGATGCGCGCGCACAAGAGGTGCTCGGCGATGATTGGGTACGCGTCGAAGACGCACCCGTATCCTCGCTCGTCGGTAGGGAATACCGGCCGCTCTTCGCGTATGCGAAGACGCTTGCAAGCGAGAACGAGCAACCGAAATTCGATAAGGCGTATAAAGTGTATCGTGCGGATTTCGTCACGACCAAGGACGGCACCGGTATTGTGCATACGGCAGTGATGTACGGTCAGGAAGATTTCGAATTGGGAAACAGCATCGGTTTGCCGAAAGTACATTTGGTTTCCCCGGAGGGCACCTTTATTCCAGGCACCGGTTTTCTTGAGAAGCGTTCTGTCACAGATGATGAACTCGCCGTCGATATTGTGAAGGATCTCGCCGCTCGCAACCTGCTTTTTTCAAAAGAGAAGTACGAGCACAGTTACCCATTCTGCTGGCGCTGTAAAACGCGTCTCATCTACTACGCTCGTGATTCGTGGTACATCCGCATGAGCGATTTGCGCGGAAAGCTCGTCGCTGAGAATAAAAAAATCAACTGGGAACCATCGTATATACGCGACGGACGCATGGGCGAGTGGCTTCTCGGTGCGAAAGAATGGGCGATAAGCCGTGAGCGTTATTGGGGGACCCCGCTTCCTATTTGGCAGAGCGCAGATGGTGGCGAACAAGTTATCATCGGCTCTTTAGAGGAGCTCAAAAAGTACACAAAAAAGTCGGGAAATACCTACTTCATGATGCGGCACGGCGAAAGCAGCAAAAATGTGAAAAACATCGTGAGTTCTGATCCGGCAAGCAACAACCTTACCGCCCGTGGACATGAA